>NZ_JBQCGZ010000031.1:0-20198 GCF_051955155.1 Leifsonia sp. | reverse complement strand
CCCCCCCCCCCCCCCCCCCCCCCCCCGGCGCCACCCCCCCCCCCCCCCCCCCCCGCCGGCCCGTCCCCCCCCCCCGCCCGACCCGGGGGCCCCCCCCCCCCCAACCCCCCCCACCCCGGGGCGCCCCCCCCCGTCAGGGGGTGAGGAAGGCAAGGGCGGCGGCGCGGAAGGCGGGGGAGTCGAGGGCGCCGCGGTGGTCGCCGGGGACGGTGAGGTACCGGGCGTGGGGGAGGCGCGAGGTGAGGTCGTCCAGGCCGGCGGTCATGCCGTCGTCGGCGCCGGCGACCACGAGCGTCGGCACGGCGGGCAGGAATGCGCCCGGCGCCTCCGGCGTGAACGGCTCGGCGCCGAGGCCGCGCATGAGGGCGAGCAGGGACGCGGTGTCCCGGCCGGGTGCGGACACCATCCCGGCCATCATCGCGGTCAGCGGGTCGGCGGCGGCCTCGCCGGCGGCGGCCCGTTCGACGGCCGCCACGTCCACCGCGGCGAACGGCTCGAACGGGCTCAGCCCGCCGAGCACGAGGCGGCGGACGCGGCCGATCGCCGCGAGCTCCCACGCCAGGCGCGCGCCCAGCGAGTAGCCGACGACGTCCACCTGCCCGCCCGCGGCGATCCCGTCGACGGCGTCCGCGATCGCCGCGACGACCGCGGACGTGCGCGCCGCGTCGCCGTCGACGGCCGCAGAACCGCCGTGGCCTGGCAGGTCGATCAGGTGGACGTCGCGGCCGGCCGCGGCGAACGCGCCCGGCCATCCCGTGGCGCCGAAGTCCTCCTCGGCACTGGCGGCGAAGCCGTGCAGCAGGACGACCGGCGGCAGTTCCGAGGCGCCGCCCGCGGCGCGCGTGGAGTGGGTCGCAAGGGTGGTGGTGGGCATCGCGGTCCGTTCGCTCGGTGGGTCCCGCCGAGACGGGCGGCTCTGCGCTCGACCGCCCCGGCGGGTTTTTCTATGATAGTAGAAAATAAACGCCGGAATGGATAGAGTCGTCCCCATTCGTGCCGGACACCGACAGAAAGAGCTGTGAAGTGACCACAACCCGTACCCCCGCCAGCCCGGAGGCCATCGTCGACATCGCGATCGGCTTCATGGGGGCGAAGCAGCTGTTCGCCGCGAGCCGCGTCGGACTGTTCGCCGCCCTCGCAGACGGCCCGCTCGACGCCGCGGGCATCGCCTCGGCGACCGGCGTCCCGGAGCGCCAGGCGCGCATCCTCGCGGACAGCATGGCCGCCCAGGGACTGCTGACCCGTACCGACGGCCGCTACGCGCTGACCGCGGACGCCGCCGCCTACCTCACCGGCGACCGCGCCGAGCTCGACCTCGCTCCGTTCCTCGCCTTCCTCGGCGCCACCAGCTACCCGCAGTGGCTCGGCTACGACAGCACCGTCGACACCGACCGTCCCGGAACGCTCGAGCTGGACGAGGCGGGCTGGGGCGACTTCCTGGCCGGCGTCATGCGCTACAACGAGCTGCACGCCGCCATGCTCGCCCGCTCGTTCGACTTCACGCCGTACCGGGACGCGCTCGACCTCGGCGGCCTCAGCCCCGCGTTCGCGATCGAGGGCCTGAAGTCGAACCCGGAGCTGCGCGTGCGGTTCGTGTTCGACCCGCAGTCGGTGGAGCCGGTGCGCCAGGCCGTCGCCGAGGCCGGGTTCGCCGGCCGCACCAGCGTGGAGGGTGCGGAGACCGCGACCGCCGAGCCGGGAGGCGCGCACGACCTCGTGCTCGTCAACCACGTCATCCACCGCTTCGACGACGAGCAGAACCGCGCGATCTTCCGCAACGCGCGTGCCGCGGCGGCCGACGGCGCGACGCTTCTCGTGCTCGATTTCTTCCTCGACGACGACCCGCAGCAGCGCAAGATCGACGCGCTGCACGCCGGCGAGTACTACAACATCGACGGCACGGTGGTGTACCCCGAGTCCGTCGTGCGGGAGTGGCTGGCCGAGGCCGGCTGGCGCGCGGAGGGGACCGTCGCCCTGCCGGGCAGCCCGCGCATCCTGGTGGCCTGCGCGGTCTGACGCGCCCCCGCACCCGGAGGCGCCGTCCGGCCGGGCGGCGCGCTAGCGTGAGGGGATGGTCTCCGCCACCGTCGCCGCCGGCGTGCGCCGTGTCCGCGTCCCGATGCCGGGAGGCGGCCTGCCGTTCAGCAACGCGTACCTGATCGAGGACGCGGAGGGCGCGGTGCACGTCGTGGACCCGGGCTCGCCGACGCGCGCCGCGCGGGACGACCTCCGCGCCGCCCTGCGCGGCGCCCGCGTCGCGTCCATCGTCCTCACCCACCTGCACGCCGACCACGCGGGCGGCGCCGCCGCGCTGCGCGCTGCCACCCGGGCGCCAGTGCTCGTGCACGAGCGCGAGGCGGAGGCGCTGCGGACGCTCGCCGCCGGCCTCCCCGCGCCGGACCTGGACGCGTGGGGCGTGCCGGCCGAGCGCAGGCCAGAGCTGCTCGCGGCGGCGGTCGTCCCGGCCGGTCCCGATCCCGTCGTCCCGGACGCCACCGTCGCCGACGGGGAGCACCTGCCGGTTCCGGGTCGTCGGCTGCGGGCCGTGTGGACGCCGGGGCACACGCCGGGCCACCTGTGCCTGCTGGACGAGGAGGCGGGCGTCCTGTTCACGGGCGACCACGTGCTCCCGACGGTGAATCCGGGCCTCGGCCTCGGCGGACCGACCGCGACGAACCCGATCGACGACTACCTCGCCGCCCTCGACCGGGTCGCCGCCCTGGACGATGGCGCGCTGCGCCCACTGCCCGGCCACGAGGACCCGTTCACCGGCGTGCGCGAGCGCTGCGCGGTGCTCGCCGCCCACCACCGCCGCCGCGCGGACGAGGTCGCCGCGCAGGCAGGCGGCACCGTCTGGGACACGGCCGCCACCCTCACCTGGACCGGCGGCTGGGACGCCCTCTCCGGCTCCACCCTGCTCTCCGCCCTGCGCCAGACCGCCCAGCACCGCGCCCGCTGAGCCCCGCGAAGGGATGGGCGGGGATCAGGGGGTGGTGAGGCGGGTGAAGAACGCGTCGAGGTGGGCGCGGAGCAGGTCGGGGGTGGAGAGGTCCGGCGCGAGCAGCGACATGATGTTCGCGCCGGCGTTCATGAGCACGATCTCGTCCACCAGCTGCTCGTCCGGGGTGTCGGTGACGATCTCGCCCGCCTCGCGCGCCTGCGCGATGTAGGTGGCGAGGCCCGAGCGCCACGAGAGCAGGTGCTCGCGGTAGGAGTCGTGCAGGTCCTCGTTCGAGAGCGCGCGCTCCCAGAAGCTCATCAGCACGCGGCCCGCGGTGATCGACTCGGGCGTCAGCGGCGCGGACGCGTAGACGATGGCGCGCAGCGCCTCCAGCCCCCGCTTGCCGTCGACGGACTGGTCGACGCCAGAGCTCATCATGCCGAGGGCGCGCTCGTAGGTGCCCTGGATGATCTCGTCCTTGCCCGGGAAGTAGTGCTTGAGTGCGCCGTTGGCGAAGCCCGC
The DNA here is from genome assembly GCF_051955155.1 of Leifsonia sp. NCBI lineage: Bacteria > Bacillati > Actinomycetota > Actinomycetes > Micrococcales > Microbacteriaceae > Leifsonia > Leifsonia sp. The sequence continues at coordinate 16,735 of NZ_JBQCGZ010000031.1, read as the reverse complement.
CTCCGCGGCGATCTCGCGCATCGTCGCGGCCTCCAGGCCGCCCTTCACGATCAGGCCCCACGTCACGTCGATGATGTCCGAGCGCCGCTGGTCGTGGTCGATCACCTTGGGCATGGTCCTCCCCTCGACACCCGGCCGTCCCGGGAGTCTCCACAAGTGTAGGGGAAAGACCGGCGGCACCCGCCGAACGCCGTCACCCGCGGGAGTACACCGGCCGGCCCGCGAAGAACGTCCGCTCGGCCCGCAGCGTCACCAGCTCCGTGACCCGGATCTCGAAGGGGTTCCGGTCGAGCACCACGAAGTCCGCCGACTTGCCGGGCTCGAGCGATCCGGTCACCGCCCCGAGCCCCATCGCGGTCGCGCCGTTGATCGTGAAGACCTCGATCGCCTCCGGAAGGGTGATCGACTGCTCCGGCCCGAGCACGCCGGGACGCTGCCCGCTCGGGTCGGCGCGGGTGACCAGGCCCTGGATTCCGTCCCAGGCGTTCGGCGTCTCGCTCACCGGCCAGTCCGACCCGCCGGCGACGAGCGCGCCGGAGTCGATCAGCGACCGGTTCGGCTGCAGCCCCGCCACCTCCTCGGCGGGACGGACCGTGCTGAGCGCGTCGGCGATCACGCCGGGGAACCACAGGAACGGCGAGATGTCCGCCACCACCCCGAGCCGCGCGAACCGCGGCAGGTCGTCCTTCGCGATGAACTGGCCGTGCGCCACCTGGTAGATCGGCTCGGTGTGGCCGTCCGCGCGCACCGCCTCGACCGCATCCAGCACCATGCGAACGGCGGCGTCGCCCGAGCAGTGGATCTTGGCCGAGATGCCCTGCGCGGCGGTCCGCCGCAGCCAGCCGAGCAGCTCGTCGGCCGGCATCGTCGTCTCGCCGTGGAAGTGGTCGCCGTAACCCTCGGCAGGCAGGTACGGCTCCAGGAACGCGCCGGAGTGCGCCGGGGGAGTGCCGTCGAGGAAGATCTTGATGAAGTCCGGCCGGTGGTGCTCGCCCGTCAGCTCGTCGCGGTGCGCGATGAGGGCGTCGCCCAGCTCCGCGTATCCGAAGATCTGGTCGTTGACCGTCATCGAGGAGACCACCCACGCGTCCAGCTCGCCGCGGTCGTCGAGCGCCTTGAGCGCGCGCATCTGGTCGAGCGAGATCGCCGCGTCCTGGAACGCGGTGATGCCGTAGGAGTGCACGATCTCGATGGCGCGCAGCGACGCCTGCTGCTGCTGCTCCGCGGTGAGCGCGACCGCGGGACCGGCGACCTCCTCCACGAGCAGGCCCGCCGCCTCCAGCAGCACGCCGCTCGGCTCGCCGGTCTGCGGGTCGCGCACGATGATCCCGCGGTCGGGGTCGGGAGTGGCGGCGTCGATGCCCGCGAGTTCGAGCGCGCGGCTCGACGCCCAGCGGTTGTGGTGGCTGTCGTCGGTCAGCAGCACGGGACGCCCGCCCGCGGCCGCGTCCAGCGCGCGGCGCGCCGACGCGTGGCTCAGCTCGTCCAGGAGGCCGGTTCCCCAGCTGCTGCCGATGATCCACTCGTCGGCGCCGCGGCCGGCGGCGAACGCGCGGACCGCTTCCAGCACCTCGTCGAGTGAGGCGGTGTTCGGGAAGGTCAGCTCGAACAGCTCGGCGCGGCCGGCGTGCGCATGGTGGTTGTGCACGTCCACGAGTCCCGGCATGACGAACGCGTCGCCGAGGTCGATGGTCTCGGTGTCGGGGCCGCGGAAGGCGGCGAGCCCGTCCGCGGTGCCGACGGCGAGGATCCGGCCGTCCTGCACCGCCATCGCCTCCGCCCACGGCCGGGTGCGGTCGACGGTGTAGATCCGCCCGGTGACGATGAGGTCGGCGGCGCCGCCCACGCTCACGCCTCCGCCGGGTCGTACGCGGCCGGGTGCACGGTGTTGGAGAGCAGCCGGCCGTAGGCGCCGAAGGTGAAGTGCGTCGGCACCTCGCCGCTCTCGTCCAGCCCGAACAGCACGCCGTGCGAGCGGATGCTGCGCTGGTCGCGGTGGTCGGCGATGGTGACCGACGCGCACGGGATGACCTTCTCGCGCCACGCGAAGACGTAGATGCCGGGACGCACCTGCCATACCGAGTTCTCGTCGGTGTCCGCCAGGCCCTTCTCGGGGCCGGCGAGGCACTGCCAGGTGTACCAGTTCGGGCTCAGGTAGACGTGCTCGTACGCGTGCTGCGACGAGTACACCCACATCACCCGGCGGCCGATCAGCGAGATGGTCGGCGCGGGCTCGGCGCCGGCCGGCCCGACGCCCTCGATCAGCCCGGGGACGAACAGCTGCCTGACCGCGGTGGTGCCGGGGAGGTCGCCGCCGATCGCCTGGATGACCGACAACGCGCGGCCGTTGGTCAGGTCGAGGACGAGCGAGACCGCCTCGTCCGGCTTGTGCTCGTGGTGGAACTGGGCGAAGTAGAGCCCGTCGTCGACGAGGAAGGCCTCGTAGGCGTCCGAGCCGGAGCTCGCCTCGATCGGGTCGCCGTCGCCGGGCAGGTAGTCCCACTCCACGCGGTCGGCGCCGAAGCGGTGCACGATGCGGGTCCCTCGGCCGTCGACGACGGTCACGGTGCGGCCGTCCAGGTCGCCGGTCGCCGGCGCCTTGTTGGCGTCGAAGCCGGGCGCGAGCCCGTCCAGCGGGAGCCAGGTGGAGGTGTCGGAGAGCGTGATGGACATGGGACTCCTTCGTCGGTGTCGGTTGCGGGTGGTCTCGCGGGTCGGCTCAGTGGCCGCAGGTGCAGCCGTCCCCTCCGCCGCAGCAGGAGGAGGACGTCGCCGCGCCGTCCGGCAGGTCGAGCGCCGGGTTGCGGTCGAGGAAGCCGTAGGGCTTGAACAGGAAGCCGGAGTAGTCGACGGGCATGATCGGCCAGTCCTCCGGGCGCGGGATGTGCGTGGGGCCGAACACGTGCCAGAGCACGATGTCCTCGTCCACCAGCGAGCGGTCGGCCGCCGTCCAGGCCGGCAGCCCGCCGCCGCCGGCGTGCGCGTTCGGGTAGTCGCCGGCGGGGAACCGCTCCGCCGGGTCGTACTGCGTCGCCCACAGGTGCTTGGTGGCGAACGTCGCCCGGCCGAACACGGTCGACTCCGGTTGCGCCATCAGCGTCGCCCCTGGCTGCGGGATGAGGTGGAACGCCGTCGGCCTGCCGACCGCGTTCCTGCGCGAGGAGCTGGTGATCTCCCACACCCGCGAGGTGGCGGGGTTCGCCAGGCGCCCCGACTCGGATTCGCGGGTGATCGGCGTCGTCGTCCAGGTGAACGCGTTGCCGTACGGGTTCTCCGGCCCCATCGGGATGCCGGTCACGTCCACCTCGGCCAGCGAGTTGCGGTCGCCGTCGATCGCCACGTCCAGGCGCGCGCAGAACAGGTGCTGGTGCACGGGCGCGAACAAACCGGGCGCGATCTCGGTGGCGTGCGGGTCGGTGCTGCCGGGGACGCCGGCGCCCGCGAACACGATGCCGGTGGCCTTCGCCTCCACCTGGATCGTGCCGTCCAGGTAGAAGTACCAGAAGAAGCCGTAGTCGTAGTTGCCGATGGTGGAGAAGTAGGAGACCACGAGCCGGCGCGAGCGGCGCACCTCGGCCTTCCCGAGCAGGTCGGTGTGCTTCCAGAGGATGCCGTAGTCCTCCTCGTGCATGCACACCACCTGCGGGATGGTGACCGGGTTGCCGTGGTCGTCGGCGACGACGCCGTCGAAGTAGTGGATGACGCCGAGGCAGTCGCAGCCGAGCGCGAGCGGGTTGGCGTTCTTGCCGAGCAGGTACTCGCCGGCGTCGAAGTAGCTGATCCAGAACCGGGTCGGGGTGATGTCGCCGTACGGCACCACCATCTCCGGGACGGACGCGCGGGAGAGCACGGGGCGCACCTCGTCGCCGTCGCGGAAGCCGACCTCGTGCAGCACCAGGCCCTCGCGGGCGTTGAAGCCGACCCGGAACGACCAGTTCTCCCACTCGACGGCCTGGCCGTCGACGTGGAAGCTGGGACCCTCCGGCTGGCTGATCTCGATCGGCTTGAGGCTGGTGCGGGCGGGCCCGACGGTGGCCGCGTCGTAGTTGCCGTCCAGCTCCGGGACGGGGACGTCGCCCTCGTCCTCGACGCGGATGACCTCGCCGCGCGTGAGGTCGATGTGCACGATGAGGCCCTCGACCGGGTGCGACCACGGCGAGTCCTCCGGGGTGTTGCGCAGGAAGGTGAGGCTGCGGATGGCGCGGCGGCCGACCTCGTCCGCGCGGTTGAAGAAGCCGGGGGCGAGCGGCGCGCAGAACGCGAGCTCCATCCGGTCGGCCAGGCCGCGCCTGGTCATGGCGGCCTGCCACTCGGGCGACGCCTTCGCGATCTGCTCGGCGCGCTCGTACTCCTCCAGCAGGTACTGCGGCTGCCCGTACGGCGTCTCCGCCGTCCCGAGCGGGCGGTAGTCCACGACCTCGTCCGTCGTCACCGAGACGATCGCCTCCGCGGACTCGCCGGTGGCGGTGTCCAGGATCACGAACAGGATGCGGCGCTCGATCGCGTCGCCGGGCCGGAAGGCGGCGACCGCCTCCTTCGACGGCTCGACGGGGAGCACGTTCGGGAACCGGGTGGAGGCGCCGATCAGGCCGGCGGCGTCGAGCACGGCACGCCCGGCGGCGATCTCGTCCGCGGTGAGGGAGTCGAGGGGATGCGTGACGGCGGTCGGCGCGCTGACGGTGCTGCTGCTGTGGGAGTGCATGGTGATCCTTGATTCTCGATTTCGTTCAGTATCCCCGTGGGCGCCAGGGACGGGTTGACCGGCCGCGCGAGGTCCTTGACCGGCAGCGCGCGTCTGGCCCTGGCGGGTTCCGCGGGCGCGCGGGTGCGGGGTCGAATGCTGGGGGAGCGTTACCGGAAGCACCGATGGAGGACGCATGGATCTCGCACTCGACGGCCGGGCCGTTCTCGTGACCGGGGCGGCGTCAGGCATCGGCGCGGCCTGCGCACGGGCGTTCGCGGCGGAGGGGGCGCGGGTCGCCGGGCTCGACCGCGTGGCGGCGCCGGGGGTCACGCATCCCGCCGACCTCACGGACGAGGATCAGGTGCGCGCCGCCATCGACGCTGCGGCGGCGGCTCTCGGCGGCCTGGACGTGGTCGTCGCCTGCGCCGGCGTGTCCGGTCCGTTCGGCCGCGGGATCGAGGACATCTCGCTCGCCGAGTGGAACGCGGTGCTCGCCGTCAACGCGACCGGGGCGTTCCTCACGGTGAAGCACGCCCTGCGGCACCTGCGCTCCTCGGACGCTCCGGCCGTCGTTCTCCTCGCCTCCGACTCGAGCTTCGTCGCGGCGCCCGGGATGGTGCCGTACAACGCGTCAAAGGGCGCCGTGCTCCAGCTGACCCGTGCGCTCTCCGTCGACCTGGCGGAGGACGGCGTGCGCGTGAACTGCGTGTGCCCCTCCATCGTGGACACCCCGATGGCGCGTGCCGATCTCGGCGTCGCCGACGGCGGCTTCGCGGAGGCGCCGTTCCCCGTCCAGACGGCGGACGACGTCGCCCGGAACGTCCTCTACCTCGCCTCGCCCGTCTCCCGCGCCGTCAACGGCCACGCACTCGTCTCCGACTTCGGCTACCTCGCCCGGTCGTCGTTCCCGGCGTGAAAGGACAGACCATGCAGAACACCGTCGCCGTCATCTCCGGGGGTGGGACCGGCATCGGAGCCGCGACCGCCCGGCGCTTCGCGGCGGAGGGCGCCGACGTCGTCGTCCTCGGCCGGCGGATCGAGCCGCTGGCGGCCGTCGCGGCGGACACTGGCGGCCTCGCGCTCGCGTGCGACACCAGCGACCGCGAGCAGACGGAGGCGGCGTTCGTGCGCATCCTGGACCGGTTCGGCCGAGTGGATGCGCTGGTCGCCAATGCGGGAGGGCATGGCCTCGGCACCGTCGCCGGCACCTCCGACGAGGCCTGGGACCTCTCGTTCCGCACCAACGTCTCCACCGCCTTCGTGCTCGCTCGCGCCGCCCTGCCCGCGCTGACGGAGTCGCACGGCAGCATCGTCGTCGTGTCCTCGCTGGCCGGCCTGTTCGCGGGCCCGGGCGTCGCGGGGTACACCGTCGGCAAGCACGCGCTGCTCGGGCTGACGCGGAGCCTCGCCCGCGACTACGGCCGCTCCGGCGTCCGCGTGAACGCGGTGTGCCCGGGCTGGGTGCGGACGCCGATGGCGGACGAGGAGATGGACGACTTCGCCAGGGAGGCCGGGCTCGCCTCCCGCGAGGAGGGCTACGCGATCGTCTCGCGCGACGTCCCGCTCGGCCGCGCTGCCCAGCCGGAGGAGATCGCGTCCGTGATCCGCTTCCTCGCCTCCCCGGATGCCTCCTACGTGACCGGGGCGACACTTGTCGTCGACGGCGGAGCGCACATCGTCGACCTCCCCACCACCGCCCTCGCCTGACGAGGCCGCCGAGCACAGGAAAAACGCTCCGATCCAGCCGGATTCGGAGCGTTTTTCCTGTGCCCGGCGGCTGGGGAGGAGCCGGGCGGGCCGGGTCAGGAGCCGAGGTACGCGGCGTGCAGGATGTCGGGCGAGGCCGCGAGGTCGGCCGCTGCGCCCTCGTAGGTCACCCGGCCGGAGGAGACCACGAGCGCGTCCGTCGCCACCGACAGGGCCAGGTGCGTGAACTGCTCGACCAGCAGCACGCCGACGCCCGACTCCGCGAACTGCTGGATCATCGGCAGCAGCCGCATGAACACCACCGGAGCGAGCCCGAGCGACATCTCGTCGATCAGCAGGAAGCGCGGGCGCGACGCGAACGCGCGCGCGAGCACCACCATCTGCTGCTCGCCGCCGGAGAGCAGGCCCGCGGCGCTGCTGCGCCGCTTCTCGAGCTCCGGGAAGCGCGCGAGCGCCGCCTCCACCCCCTCCGCGCTGCCCGCGGTGAGCCGGATGTTCTCGGCGACGGTCAGCGACGGGAACACCGCCCTGCCCTGCTCGATGTGCACGATGCCGCGCCGGGCGCGCTGCACGCGCGAGAGCGTGGCGAGCGAGGCGCCGTCCACGGTGATCGTGCCGCCGCTCGGGGCGATGATCCCGGAGACGGACTCCAGCAGGCTGGTCTTGCCGGCGCCGTTCGGCCCGACCAGCGCGGTGATCCGCCCGGGCTGCACCGACAGGCTCACGTCGCTGATGACCGGGCCGGCCCCACGGCTGACCGTGACGGATTCGAGGACGAGCGCGTTCACAGCATCTCCGTTTCACCCATGTAGGCCTTCACGACGGCGGGATCGGCGAGCACCGTCTCCTGCGGGCCGGTCGCGAGCACCTGCCCGAAGTCGAGCACGGTGATCTCGCCGCAGACCGAGCGGACCAGGTCGAGGTCGTGCTCGATCAGCACGATCGACATCCCGAACCGCGCAGGCGCCTGCAGCAGCCGTGCGCCGAGCTCCACGTGCTCCTCGTGCGAGAGGCCGGCCGCCGGCTCGTCCAGGATCAGGACGCGCGGGCGCGAGAGCACGTTCGCCGCCACCTCCACGAGCCTGCGGGTGCCGACGTCGACGCTCTGCAGCCGGGTGCGGGCCGGCGGGCAACCGAAGAACGCGAGCGCCTCCTCCAGCTCGTCCGCGCCGATCCTGCGCCGGGCGACGAACCGCACGTACGCCTCCACCGTGAGCGTCGGAGGCACGCGGTCCTGCTGGAAGGTGCGCCGGAGGCCGAGCCGGGCGCGCTTCGTCGGCGACAGCCCGTCGAGCGGGCGGCCGTCCAGGCTGATCCGGCCGGTGTGCTGCGGGAGAAACCCGGTGACCGCGTCCGTGAACGTCGACTTGCCCGCGCCGTTCGGCCCGATCAGCCCGACGATGCTCCGCTCGCGCACGACCAGGCTGACGCCGTCGAGCGCTTTCACCTGGCCGAACGCGACGCCGAGGTCCTCGACCACGAGCACGGGAGCGCCGGGGGCCTGGGCCGCGGGCGATGCCGCGGGTGCCGCCTCCGGCGCCGCGTCGAGCGGCACGATCGGGCGCGGCGGCGTGAGCCGCGCCTGCCGCTTCCACCACGCGTTGCGGATGCTCTGGCCGAGGTTCGAGCCGCTGGCGAGTGCCTGAACGCCGAGCACGCCGAAGATCACGAAGCCCCAGTCCTGAGGGATCCCCCAGCGCTTCAGCAGCTCGGGAACGGCCACCCAGAGGATGCCGCCGAACACCGCCATGTCAATCAGGTACGCGCCGGACATGATCGCCAGCACGTACAGTGCGAGCGACTGGATGGGTGTGAACGAGCTCGCGAACGGCAGCCCGACCTGACCGGCGATGAGGCCGCCGCTGATGCCGGCGAGGGTGGCGCTCACGGCGAACGCGGTCAGCTTCGCACCGCGCACGCTCGCGCCCACCGAGGCGGTGCCGCGCTCGGAGAACGCCACCGACTTCCAGCTCGACCCCCAGCGGCCGCCCTGCAGGAAGTACACGGCCACGCCGCACACCACCAGCACCAGGACGCTGAAGAAGAAGTAGGAGCGGTCGTCGCTGAACGCGTCCGGCCGCAGCACCGGGATCCCGTCCGTCGACCCGGGGAACTGGATCTGCACGAGCGTCACGTCGGCCGCCGCGGCGAAGCCGAGCGTCACGACCGCGAGGTTCACGCCGCGCAGCCGGAGCGCGGGCAGGCCGACGAGAATGCCGACGACGCCCGCGGCGATCCCGCCGAGGATCAGCCACAGGACGAAGCCGCCCGGTGCGTCGAGCACGTTCAGCAGCGACACGATCCACGCGCCGACGGCGGCGAAGGTCAGCTGGCAGAGCGCGATCATCCCGGCGCTGCCGGTCACGATGCCGAGCCCCAGGATGGCGATCGCGGCGACCACCGCGCTCACGGCGAGGAACACGAAGTACCCGGACAGGCCGACGCTCAGCAGGTAGCCGATGCCGAGGGCGACGGCGCCGACGACGAACGGCAGGGCGATCCTGAACGCGGGGGAGGAGCTAGCGCGCCGCATCCCACACCTCCTTGCGCTGCATCCACAGCAGGAATCCGACGATGAAGAGGAACGGCAGGAAGTTGCGGATGAACGACACCTGGTCGATCTGCGCCACCAGGCCGCTCAGCAGGCCGAGCACCAGGCCGCCGACGACCGCCAGGTCCAGCCGGCGGAACGCGCCGAGCAGGGCCGCTGCGGAGGCGGGGACGATGAGCATGGACAGGCTGGTCGCATCGTTGGACTGCGACGGCGCCACGATGATGATCACCAGCGCCGAGATCAATCCGGTCACCGCCCAGACGGCGACGCTGAGCGGCTTGGAGGGGATGCCGATCAGCTCGGCGGTCGTCGGTCGCTCGGAGAGCGCCCGCAGCTTCGTGCCGACGGAGGTGCGGGCGAGGACCAGCTTGCAGGCCACGGCGACGACGATCGCGAGCGTCACCGTCGCGACGGTCACCTGCGCGATCACGACACCGCCGACGGTGAAGGCCGGACCGGCGATGATCGGGCTGAACGGCTGCGGCTTGTTGCCGAACAGGATGAACGACAGCGAGATCAGCAGCAGCAGCGGGCCGACCGTGACGGCCGACCGGGTGGTCGTGTCGGCCTCCGCGAGCCAGGTCGCGATGATCAACCCGATCAGCGCGCTCAGCGCGCCGCCGAGCAGCACGCCGGCGATCGAGCCGAGCCAGATCGGCCAGCCGGCGTGGCTGACCAGCCACACGGCGACGAAGCCGCCGAACATGCCGGTGGCCGCCTGCGCGAAGTTGACGACGCGCACCAGCCGGCTCATCAGGGTGAGGCACACCGCGAGAACGGCGTACAGACCGCCGGCGGCGAGGCCGGCGAGAGCGCCCTGCAGCATGGGGCTGCTCCTTTCAGGGGGTCGGGAGTTCGTGGCGAGGTGAGGATGCGCGGCAGGCGGCAGCAGCTTCCGCCGGCCGCGCATCCCGTCTCGCGGTGGGGCTACTTCGTGGGGATGGTGATCCAGTCGTCCCCGTTGAGCTCCCACTTGTTCGTGCCGCTCATGAGCTTGATCGGCCAGCCGGCGGTGTTGCCGTCGTGCTTCTTCGCCGTCCCGAACTCGTAGGGCGTTCCGACCATCGGGTTCGTGATCGGCTTCATCTCGTGCAGCGCCTTCGTGACGGACTCACGGGTGATGTCGCCCGTGATGCCCTCCACGACCTGGATGAAGTACTTCGCGGCCAGGTAGCCGCCCTGCGAGAACGAGGTCAGCGGGATGTCGTTCTTGGTCATCAGGTCGCGCCAGTCCTTGTTGATGTCGCTGGCCGCGTCGGTGAACGGGTAGAACTCGGCAGGCACGTAGATGCCGGCGCCGGAGTCGCTGACCGCCTTGGCGAAGTTGTCGGAGTAGACGCTGGTCAGGTAGAGCCAGGTGACGTCCTTCCAGCCCTGCGCGTTCGCGGCCTTGACCTGCGCGATCGCGTCCGGCTCCACCGGGTTGATCGCGAGCGCCTTGCAGCCGGCGTCCTTGGCCTTCACGATGTACGGCGTGTAGTCGCTGGCGCCGTACGGGACGGTGTCGTCGACGTAGAGCGGCTTCTTGCCGGTGATCTCGGTCCAGGTGTCGATGGCCTTCTGGTAGGCCGGGCGGGTGCTCCCCGCGATCTCTAGGAGCACGCAGATGTTGTCGAGCTTGGCGACCTCCGAGCCCCAGTACAGGGTCAGCGTCATGTCGTTGAACGGGCCGACATTCGCGGGGGAGATGTTGGCGCTGTCGAAGCAGCCGGTGTCGACGCCGACGCCCGGCATCGAGAGGATCTTCTGCTGCTCGTAGTACTTGGCGTTGATCTCGCACTCGATCAGGCTCGCGGAGCCGACCATCGCGACGGCCTCGTCGCTGCCGACCAGTTCGCGGGCGTTCGCGGAGGCGGTCGCCGGGTCGCCCTTGTCGTCGAGGGCCTTGTAGTCGATCTTGTGGCCGTTGATGCCGCCCTTGGCGTTCTGGTCGGCGAAGACGGCGGCGGCCGCGAGGGACGCCTCCGGGAACGTCGCCGCGCCGCTCTTGGTGTTGACGGAGCCGACGACGATGGGCGACTTCCCGTCGCCACCGCCCCCGCCGGAACAGCCGCTCAGCACGAGTGCTGCGGATGCCGCGAGCGCCGCGGCGGCGTAGAACACGTGTTTCCTCATGCGCTTCCCTGCCTCTCGGGTACCGCCACGACCACTGCGTCGTGGAATCGGTGATCCGACGCTAGGTCCGCGACCGTCGCCGGATGTTGACTGTCGCCGCACCCTTGTTGTCCCCCCGCGCTCAGCCCCCTCGCACCCCCGCCCCACCCCACCGAGTACGCAGAGAATCTGCGTACTCGGCCGTTTCGGGGGTACTTTCTGCGTACTCGAGGGGTGGGCTGGGGATCAGGCGAGTGCGTCGGCGACGCGGGCAGTGTCGGTGAACTGCTCGAAGGCGACGACGCGGCCGTCGCGCAGCCGCCAGACGTGCGCGACGCGGGCCTCGAAGAAGCGCCCCGACGCCTTGTGCGTGCCGCTGTAGGTTCCGAGGCCGACGATGGTGTCCCCGCCGTCGACCAGCTCGGTGATCGCGGCCGTGTAGCCGTCCCAGTCCGCGGCGATCCGCTCGAAGACGCCGCGGCGCACCTCGTCCGGGCCGATGTACGTCCCCCCGTACGGGAAGCCGGCCATCTCCGTCCAGCGCGCGTCCGGCGCGAGCGGCGCCAGCATCCCCTCGAGGTCGCCGCGGTCGCTCGCGGCGTAGTGCGCCCGGATGATCTCATAGTTGCTCGGCATCCTCGCCGCTCCTCTCAGACGGGCTGGGCGTCGGGGTAGGCCACCGCGCCCAGCGGGTAGATGTGGCCGCCGGCGCGCGAGTGCTCGGACTCGCCGGCGCCGTTCAGACCGAGGAAGATGCCGGTCGTGCGCAGCGCATAGCCGAGGTCGTGCAGCCAGACGCTCGCGACGGCGATCCGGAACTCGCGGAAGCAGAACAGGTACAGCCCGTCCTGGAACTTCCACACCGTGGAGAGGTCCATGTCGCCGTGGCCGCGCTGCACGCCCTCCAGGCACTGCCAGGCGTAGCGCTGGCTGGAGACGTAGACGTGCTCGTAGAGGTGCTGCGGGCTGTAGCGGTACACGTTGCGCTTGCCGATCAGGTCGCGGGAGGGCGCGGGCGCCTCGCCGGTCGGCTCGCCGCCGTCGGTCACCGCGGCGTGGAACTCCTGCTTCACGCGCGGCTCGCCCTCGACCTCCTCCTCGGCGATGCGCGAGACGGCGACGAGCGCGCGGTGGCTGGTGGTCGAGTACACGATGGTGGTCGCCTCGCGCTCGCGGCTGGTCAGCGGCAGGTTCACGAAGATCACGTCCTCGCGGACCGCGACGGCGTCGTACGGGTCGCGCACGCCGTCCACCTCCACCTCGTTCGCGTCGAAGGCGAGCCGCAGGATGGAGCCGTCGTCCAGCGTGAGCGTCAGCCGGGTGCCGTCGAGGTCGGTGTTCGGCAGCCGGTAGGTGTCGATCCCTGCGGCGAACTCGTCGTAGGTGCGCCATTCGTCGACGGCGGGGTCGGTCGTCGTCCGGTCGGTGCTGGTGTCGGTCATCTCGGTCCTTTCGTTCGGTGCGTTCGGTGCTTCGGCTCAGCGCAGCGAGTAGCCGCCGTCGATGAGCAGGTCGGTCCCGTGGCAGTAGCCGGCCTCGTCGGAGAGCAGGTACAGCGTCCCCGCCGCGACCTCCTCGATCGAGGCGAAGCGGCCGGGCACGGTCTGCGGCAGCCACTGTGGGTGCAGCGACGCGTCGGCCTCCAGGAACGGCGTGGCGACGTAGCCGGGCGAGACGGTGTTCACCCGGACGCCGCGCCCGCCCCACTCGACGGCGAGCGTGCGCACCAGCGCGGTCACCCCGGCCTTGGCGGTGTTGTAGGCGACGGTGCGCTGCGGCACGTTGACGACGCGGTTGCCGGACATCGAGGCGACCGCGACCATGCTGCCGGAGCCCGCGGCCAGCATCGCCGGGGCGAACGCCTGCAGCGTCAGGAAGACGCCGCGCAGGTTCACTGCGATCACCGCGTCGAAGTCGGACACCGCCAGCTCTTCGGCGGGGACGTCGGCGCCTCGGATGCCCGCGTTGGCGACGACGTGGTGGATGCGGCCGCCGCTGAGGGCGAGCAGCTCGGCGGCGGCCCTGGCGACGGACGCCGCGTCGGCGACATCGCACGGGATGTGCTCGCCGACGCCGCCCGGTTCCAGGTCGAGCCCGAAGACGAGGGCGCCCTCGGCGGCGAGCCGCGAGGCGATGCCGCGGCCGATGCCGCTGGTGGTGCCCGTCACGGCGGCGACCCTGCCTTCGAACCGGCCGGCCGCGTGGCCGCCGGACGCCCGGCCGCCCGCCGCCCCGCTCATGCCGCCGCCCACGGGTCGACGACCGCCTTCAGCACATCGTCCGCGCGGCTCTCGATGAGCGCGTAGGCGTCGGCGACGCCGTCCAGGCCCACGGTGTGCGTGACCAGCTCCGCGAAGGGATGCTCGCCGCGCTCCAGCAGCCGGATCGCCGGCCCGAAGCCGCCGGCGGAGAGGAAGGAGGGCAGCAGGTCGATCTCGCGGGTCAGCAGCTCCTCGTCGGCGAGGAACGACACCGGAGCGCCCGCCCCGCACGCGCCGGCGAGCACGACGCGTCCGCCGCGCCGCACCAGGCGGACCGCCTGCTGCTGGGCCGCCGTCGCGCCGGCGATCTCGACCACCACGTCCGCGAGCCGGCCGCCGAGCGCCTCCCGGACCGCGGCCTCCGGATCGTCGCCGCGTGCGTCGACGGTCGCGTCCGCTCCGAAGCGCTCGGCGAGCCGCAGCCGGCTCTGCCTGGTGCCGACCACCACCACCCGACCGGCTCCGGCCGAGCGCGCGGCCGCGGCGGCCAGGATCCCGACCGGGCCCGGCCCGATCACCACGACGCTCTCGCCCGGCTCCAGCCGCGCGCGGGCGAGCGCCCGGCAGGCGACGGCGAGCGGTTCGACGAGCACGGCGCGCTCCCACGGCAGGTCAGTGGGCAGGCGGTGCACGATCGCCTCGTGCGGTACCCAGAGGTGCTGCGCGTAGCCGCCCCACAGTCCCGGCTCGACGGTGCGCGGGATATTCACGCCGAGCTGCCGCCCGCGCGGGAGCCCGGTCGCCATGTCGTCGGCCTCGCACAGGTTGTACCGGCCTTCGCGGCAGCGCGCGCAGCCCCCGCACGGCAGCAGCATCTCGACGGCGACGCGATCGCCGACGGCCAGCCCGCGCCGTCGCGCCGCGCCCGCACCGATCGCCGCGACCTCGCCGACGAACTCGTGCCCTGGCACGAGCGGGAACGGGTCGCCGATGTGCCCGGCCAGCAGGTGCAGGTCGGTCGCGCAGATCCCGACGAGCGCGACGCGCAGCACCAGGTCGTCGTCGCCGGGGGCGGGCAGCGGGATGCTCGCCGTCTCGATCGCGCCCCGCTCCGGGAAGACGACCTGCCGGGAGGTCGACGGGAGGCTGCCGCTCTGTGCTGCGCTCGTGGCCGTCTGGAAGCCCATCGCGTCTCCGTTCCGCCCGGGCAGCGGTGCGCGGGCGCCTCCATCCTTGGCCGCGCCGCGGCGGCGCTCAACGACGGAGCCGGAACGCTACGCGCACCGACAAGCGCCCTTCCCTCCCGCGCAAGCCCGCAACGCGACGGCGGGGGCGCGGCGTCAGCGGCCGGCGGAGCGCAGCTCGGAGGGGGACTCGGCGTAGGCGGCCTTGAACACGCGGCTGAAGTGCGCCGCATCCACGAAGCCCCAGCGCGCGGCGATCGCGGCGACGGGCCGGTCGCCGTAGAGCGGGTTGAGCAGGTCGCGGCGGCAGCGCTCCAGGCGGCGGGAGCGGATCCACGACGACACGGTGGTGCCCTGCTCGCGGAACAGCCCGTGCAGGTGCCGCGTGGAGATGAAGTGCGCTGCGGCGATCTGGCCGGGCCCGAGGTCCGTCGAGGCGAGGTTCGCGTCGATGTACGCCCGGATGCGCTGCATGAGCTGGTGGTGCGGGTCGACCGGCCCGCGGGTCACGTCGAGCTCGTTGGCGAACATCGTGGTCACCAGGTCGAGCGCGCTGTGCGCGAGCCGGGCCCCGGTGGGACCGGAGAGCTGGTCGAGGTTGCCGACGAGCTGCGCCAGGAACGGCACGATGATCCCGCCGACGCCCTGCCGGCCGTTCATCCGCACGGCGGTCAGCTGCGAGACCACGTCCGGCGGCAGGTCGATCAGGTGCTTCGGGAACATCACGACCATCGTCCGGAAGTCGTCGTCGAAGACCAGCGAGTACGGCCGGTGCGTGTCGTAGACGGCGAGGTCGCCCGGCTGCAGCAGCGCCTCCCTGTTGTCCTGGATGAGGATGCCGGTGCCGGAGAGCATCAGGCTCAGCTTGAAGTAGTGCCGGTCGGCGCGCGCGATCAGCTCGGGCGTCCGCTCCACCACGTGCTCCGACGCGCTCACCTCGGAGACGTGCACCTCGTCGGCGGAGGCCGACCGGATGCGGCCCCAGAACGGGTCGGGACGCTCGCTCGTGACGTGCAGGGGCACGAAGGACTCCGAGACCGCGGTGCGGAACTCGCTGAAGGTGCGGGCGATGCTGGTGGTGACGCGGTCGTGACCGCGGGTCTGCTGGGGGATGCTGAGCACGGGTTTCACCTCACTCGGGACCGGGGACGACGTTGTATACGATCCGTGATACAGATCGTATCATCCCGCCCCGGCCCGCCGGCAGTAGACCGGACGGGGGACTTCCCCTGCCGTGTGCACCCGCCGACAAGGGCCGTGCCCGGGACGCCAACCGGTCGCGCGCCCGCACCCGTAGCGTCGGGTGATGACCATCGCACCGCAGCACGCCGCCGCACCGTCGCGGCCGGTCGCCGCGCCGCGGGCCGCCCCACCCCTCCTGCTTCCGCTGCTCTCCCTCGCCGCCACTGCCGACATGCTGCTCCCCGGCGGGACGCGGTTGCCGGCGCCGCTCTGGGCGCTGCTGCTGTTCGGCGTCGCCGCGGCCGCCGCCGCCCGCGGACGTGCCGGCGGCACCGCTCGCCGGGCGGTCGAGCCGGCGGGCATGGCGCTGATGATGGTCCTGCACGTCCTGCACGGCGCCCCGCCCGCGGCGGCCGGCGCCGCGCCCGTCCACGCCCACGCGGCCGGCGGCTGGCTGGAGCCCGCCCTCGCCGCCGCCGTCGCCGCGCTCGCGCTGGCCTGCGTGCTGTGCGCCGCATCCGACGCGCGCGTGTTCGGGCTCCGTCGCGGGCTGCTCCCGCTCGTCTCGGCCGCCGCGATGGGGGTCATGGCCGCGTGGATGCTGCTGGGCGCCGCCGCGTGAGCCGACGGGACAGGCCACCGGCCTTGACCGTGGACGCAGGCCGCTAGCCCCGTCGCGCGCGATCGCCCCGGCGACCGCCGCGGCCGCCGCGACCCCGGGTTATCGTCGCACCGGGCCCCCGCGTCGCCGGGCCGCAGGCCCGCACCCCCGACAGAAGGAGCACGCCGATGAGCGCACCCGCGCACGACCTCCCCGCCGCCCGCGACCTGCTGGGAGCCGTCCCCACCGGCCTCTACATAGGCGGATCCTGGCAGCCGGGATCGACCGGCCGTACCTTCCCTGTCACCGACCCCGCGACCGGCGGCACGCTCGTGGAGATCGCGGATGCGTCGCCGGAGGATGGTGTGCGTGCTCTGGATGCGGCGATGGCGGTGCAGGAGGAGTGGGCGGCGACGGCGCCGCGGGTGCGGGGGGAGATTCTGCGGAGGGCGTTCGATCTGCTGCAGGAGCGGCGGGACGAGTTCGCGTTGCTGATGACGTTGGAGATGGGCAAGCCGCTGGCGGAGG
>NZ_JBQCGZ010000030.1:0-43152 GCF_051955155.1 Leifsonia sp. | reverse complement strand
CCGGAGAAGCCCTCGTTGACGTTGCGCTCGGCGAACGAGGAGTCCATGCGCAGCGCGGTCATCGACTCGCGGACGTCCTTCACCCAGGTGCGGATCGCCGGCGCCTGACCGTCGATCGCGGTCTTCGCGGTGCGCAGGAAGTTGGTGTTGGTGACACCGGGGATCTCGACCGGGTACTGCATGGCAAGGAACAGGCCGGCGCGGGCGCGCTCGTCGACGCTCATCGCGAGGACGTCCTCGCCGTCGAGCGTGATCGTGCCGCCGGTGACGGTGTACTTCGGGTGGCCGGCGATGGTGTACGCCAGGGTCGACTTGCCCGAGCCGTTCGGGCCCATGATCGCGTGGATCTCGCCCTCGCGGATGGTGAGGTCGACGCCGTTCAGGATGGGCTTGGTGCCCTGGTCGGTCTCGACGGTGACGTGCAGGTCGCGGATTTCAAGCGTTGACATGTCTTTACTGGATTTCTTTCGTGACGGTCGGGTCGATGTAGACGTCTCCGTCGATGACCTCGACCTGGAAGACGGGGACCGGCTCGTAGGCCGGGAGGTTGAGCGGCTTGCCGGTGACGAGCGAGAACTGGGAGCCGTGCGCCCAGCACTCCAGCGTCTCGCCCTCGACGAAGCCCTCCGACAGCGAGATCTCGCCGTGCGTGCAGGTGTCGCCGATGGCGTGGATGTCGCCGGCGGAGTCCTTGACGAGCGCAATCGGCACGCCGTCGACGACGACGCGGCTGGCCTGATTCTCGACCAGGTCGCCGACGGCCGTGACGCGGGTCGCCGCCATCAGCTGGCCGCCGTGACGGAAACAGCGAGCTCCGCCTCGATGGCGGCCTGCAGGCGCTCCTGGAGCTCGGGCGAGCCGATCTGCTGCACGATCTCGAAGAGGAAGCCGCGCACGACCAGGCGGCGCGCCTCCTCTTCCGGGATGCCGCGCGACTGCAGGTAGAACAGCTGCTCGTCGTCGAACCGGCCGGTGGCGCTGGCGTGGCCGGCGCCGACGATGTCGCCGGTCTCGATCTCGAGGTTCGGCACCGAGTCGGCGCGCGCGCCGTCGGTGAGCACGAGGTTTCGGTTCTGCTCGTAGGTGTCGGTGCCGACCGCCTTCGGGCCGATCAGCACGTCGCCGATCCACACCGTGCGCGCGCCCTCGCCCTGCAGCGCGCCCTTGTAGGTGACGCGGCTGCGGGTCTCCGGGCCGTCGTGGTGGACGTACACCTGCTGCTCGAGGTGCTGCGTCGCGTCGGCGAAGTAGGCGCCGAGCAGCTCGGCGTCCGAGCGGGCGCCGGCGAGGTGCGCGGACGGGTTCAGCCGGACGACGCCGCCGCCGAGGGTGACTGCGACGTGCTTGATGCGGGCGTTCTCGGCCAGCTCCGCGAAGTGCGCGGCGACGTGCAGCGCGTCGTCGTCCCACTCCTGCACGGAGACGACCGTCAGGTCGGAGCCGGCGCCGAGCAGGAACTCGACGTTCTCGCTCAGGTGCGCGGGACCGCTGTTCTGCAGGATGAGCGTCGCGCGGGCACCCGGGGCGACCTCCACGATCGTGTGCGCGGCACGGGCGGGACCGCCGAGGGCGGAACGCGTGAGCGTCGCCTCCTTGACGTCGTCACCGGTGATGGACACGAGCAGCGCCTGCTCGAAGTTCGTCCAGGCGTTGGCGGACGCGCGGTCCTCCGGCAGGCCTGCCGAGCCGATGCGGGCGTCGTCGCGGCCGATCCACGTCGCCTGCACGCCGGGGGCGGCAGTCAGATCGAACACGTACGGCGCGCCGTCGAGGTCGCCGGAGAGGAGCTCGGCGAGCCGGGCGACGGGCGTGTGCTTCCACATCACCTCGCGGCCGGTGACCTCGGGGAAGGCCGCGACATCGGTGGACGTGAACCGCTCGGAGCGGGTCTGGACGGGGACGGGCGCACGCATGTGCCGAGGCGCCGGCGCGGTGTCCTGGGTCTGCGTCGGTGTGCTGGGGGTCGTCATATCAGCCGACAGAGCCTTCCATGCCCATCTCGATGAGCTTGTTGAGTTCGAGTGCGTATTCCATCGGGAGCTCGCGGGCGATCGGCTCGATGAAGCCGCGGACGATCATGGCCATCGCCTCGTCCTCCGGGAGTCCCCTGGACATCAGGTAGAACAGCTGCTCCTCGCTCACCCGCGAGACGGTCGCCTCGTGGCCGAGCTGCACGTCGTCCACGCGGATGTCGATCGCGGGGTAGGTGTCGGAGCGCGAGATCGTGTCGACCAGCAGAGCGTCGCAGCGCACGGTGTTGGCGGCGTGGTGCGCGTTCGCGTCCACCCGCACCTCGCCGCGGTAGCCGGCGCGGCCACCGCCGCGCGCGATCGACTTCGAGACGATCGAGGACTGCGTGTACGGCGCCATGTGGATCATCTTCGCGCCCGCGTCCTGGTGCTGACCGGGGCCCGCGAAGGCGACCGACAGCGTCTCACCCTTGGCGTGCTCGCCCATCAGGTAGATCGACGGGTACTTCATGGTGACCTTGGAGCCGATGTTGCCGTCGACCCACTCCATCGTCGCGCCCTCGGCGGCGGTCGCCCGCTTCGTCACGAGGTTGTAGACGTTGTTCGACCAGTTCTGGATCGTCGTGTAGCGCACGCGGGCGTTCTTCTTGACGATGATCTCGACCACGGCGGAGTGCAGCGAGTCCGACTTGTAGATCGGGGCGGTGCAGCCCTCGATGTAGTGGACGTAGCTGCCCTCGTCGGCGATGATCAGCGTCCGCTCGAACTGGCCCATGTTCTCCGTGTTGATGCGGAAGTAAGCCTGCAGCGGGATCTCGACGTGCACGCCCTTCGGCACGTAGACGAACGAGCCGCCCGACCAGACGGCCGTGTTCAGCGCGGCGAACTTGTTGTCGCCGGACGGGATGACCGTTCCGAAGTACTCCTCGAAGAACTCGGGGTGCTCGCGCAGCGCGGTGTCGGTGTCCAGGAAGATGACGCCCTGCTCCTCCAGGTCCTCGCGGATCTGGTGGTAGACGACCTCGGACTCGTACTGGGCCGCGACGCCGGCGACGAGGCGCTGGCGCTCCGCCTCCGGGATGCCGAGCTTCTCGTACGTGTTCCGGATGTCCTCCGGCAGGTCCTCCCAGCTCTGGGCCTGCTTCTCGGTGGAGCGGACGAAGTACTTGATGTTGTCGAAGTCGATCTCGGACAGGTCGGCGCCCCAGGTGGGCATCGGCTTCCGTTCGAACAGCTGGAGGGCCTTGAGCCGGCGCTGCAGCATCCACTCGGGCTCGTTCTTGAGGGCGGAGATGTCTTTCACCACCTCGGGAGAGAGCCCACGACGCGCGGAGGCCCCCGCGGCGTCGGAGTCGGCCCAACCGAACTCGTACTGCCCAAGGCTCGCGAGTTCCGGTCGGTCGATCAGGATGTCTGACATATCTACCTCGTTTCCTTCCACCCGTAACCGGATATCAGTCCGGCTCATTCCTCTCACGGCGTGTGTCTGCCCACGCCGGGAGCGTCCTGATTGTGCGGGTGGCTGTGGTGCGTACAAGCACGATGCGTACCTAAACTGATCGAGGACATGGGCGGCAGTGCCCCGGTCGCAGGAGAGAAACCCCTGCCGGCCACGCGCACTTCTCGCGCGCGCTTCTCGAACCCACCAATTCTACAGGTGCGGGACGGTAATAGTAGAGGCGCGCCTGCACGTTGGCCGAGTATCGAACGAGATCTGAGGAATCCAGGAAGTTATGAAGCGCATCATCGCGTGGCTGCCCGACCGAGTCGACGCCCGGCTGAAGGTCATCGCCTGGGTCTACCTGATCGGTCAGATCGTGCTCGTCGGCACCGGCGGCCTCGTCCGGCTCACCTCCAGCGGCCTCGGCTGCCCGACCTGGCCGAAGTGCACGGCGGACTCGCTCGTCAACACGCCGGAGATGGGCATCCACGGCATCATCGAGTTCGGCAACCGCCTGCTCGGCGTGCTGCTCGGCATCATCGCCATCGTCGCCTTCGTCGCGATCCTGAAGCTGCGCAAGCAGCGCCCCGACCTGTTCTGGCTGACCCTGCTGGCCGGCCTCGGCATCCCGGCGCAGGCGGTCATCGGCGGCCTGAGCGTGCTCACCCAGCTGAACCCGTACGTCGTCGGCCTGCACTTCGTGGTCTCGATCGTGCTCGTCGCGCTCTGCACGGCGTTCCTGATGCGCCTGTACACCGTGCCGGGCCCGCGCGTCCGCGCCGTCCCCGGCTGGTTCGCGGGAGTCGCGCACCTGACCAGCTTCGTCGTGGCGATCACCATCCTGGTCGGCATCGCCACCACCGGTTCCGGCCCGCACGCCGGCGACGCGAACGCCCCGAGGAACGGCCTGAACCCGGAGATCCTGCAGCACGTGCACGCGATCCCGGCGTACGTCACCTTCGCCCTGACGCTCGTGCTGGTCGTCGGCTCCCTGCGGATCCGGACGACGCGCGTGCATCGCTACGCGATGTACCTGCTCGCGGTCGAGGTGCTGCAGATCGGGGTCGGCCTGATCCAGGCGAACACCGGGCTCCCCGGCATCCTGGTCGGCATCCACATGATGCTCGCGGCGACGCTGGCGGCGGCGATGACCGCGGTGATCCTCTCGCTCAAGGCGCCCGCCGCCGCCTCCGCCGACGCGACCGTCTCAGCCGAGGACGCCGTCTCGGCTTAGCACTCCGAGCACGGCAGGACGCCGCTCGCCGCGGAACTCCACCGTGTGCGCCGTGCCTGCGTCGAACGCGAAACCGGCCGCCGCGGCGAGCCTGCCACTCGCCGCGTTCCCGAGCAGGTGTTCCCAGCGCAGTCGCGTGAAGCCGAGACCGTGCGGGTCCAGCGCGTGCCGGGTCACGGCGATCAGCCCCTCCCGGAAGAGCCCGCGGCCGCGAGCGGCGGGCACAGACCAGCAGCCGAGGGAGGCGGAACCCGGCGCCTCGTCCGCCCGCACCTCGATCACCCCGGCCAGGGGCGCCGTCCGGCCCTCGCGCAGGGCCCAGACGATGTACCGGCCGGAGGCGAGGCCGTGCGGGCAGTAGCTGCGCACGAAGTACTCGGCGTTCTCGCGCGTGTACGGCGACGGCAGCGGGATCCAGCGCTGCGTCTCCGGGTCCTGGCAGGCGGCGAGCACCGCCTCGATGTCCGCCTCCCGCGGCGCGTCGAGGATCAGCCGGTCGGTCCGCAGCTCCTGCACGCGCGAAACGCTAGCAGCGGCTTCGGACCTGCGCATTCGTGGCGAAGACGACCGCCCCGTCCGCTCGAGGAACATTTGCGCCAAATCGCGGTTCAGGGCGCGTCAGAACCGCGATTTGGCGCAAATGCGTGCCGCCGAGGTCAGAACGGGAGCAGCGGGTCGATCGCGACCGCGAGGAAGATGAGCGTCAGGTAGGCGATCGAGCCGTGGAACACGCGCATCGGCGAGACCGACTCGTGCCGGATCGCCAGGTTGTAGAGGCGGTGCGACTCGTAGAGGAACCAGCCGCCGGCCACCAGCGAGACCGCGGTGTAGAGCAGGCCCATGTGCCCGACCGGGATGAGCAGCAGCGAGCACGCGACCATCGCCCACGCGTAGAGGATGACCTGCAGGCCGACGACGGCGCGGCCGCGGACCACGGCGAGCATCGGGACGCCCGCGTCCTTGTAGTCGGCGCGGTACTTCATCGACAGCGGCCAATAGTGCGGCGGCGTCCACAGGAAGATGATCCCGAACAGGATCACGGGAGCCCAGTCGAGCGAGCCGGTCACGGCGGCCCAGCCGATCAGCACCGGCATGCAGCCGGCGACGCCGCCCCAGACGATGTTCTGCGGCGTGCGGCGCTTGAGGATCAGCGTGTAGAAGACCACGTAGAGCAGGATCGCCGCGACCGACAGCGCCGCAGCGAGCCAGTTGGTGAAGAAACCGAGCACCAGCACGGAGGCGATGCCGAGCCCCCACGCGAAGACGAGCGCCTCGCGGTCGCTCAGCTCGCCGGTGACGAGCGGGCGGTTCTTGGTGCGCCGCATCACGCGGTCGATGTCGCGGTCGATGTAGCAGTTGAACGCACCGGCCGACCCCGCCGACATGTAGCCGCCGACCACCGTCGCGAGCACCAGCCAGAGGTTCGGGATGCCGTTCGCCGCGAGGATCATCGTGGGGACGGTCGTCACCAGCAGGAGTTCGACGACACGGGGCTTGGTGAGCGCGATGTACGCCTTCACCTTGCGGGCGACGCCGATGCGTCCGACCGATTCGACACGGCTCTCTACGGCGACGTCCATTGCTCCTCTAGATCGTGTGTGCGCGCTGACGGCCCGGGATGACACAGGCCTCGCCCAGTCTACGTCACGGCGGCATCCGGGTCCGTCCGCGCCCCGCGAACGGGGCACTGCCACACCTTCCCGGGGGAACACTCCGTGTTTCGTGCGTGTTACCTATACTTGGAGATGCTCGCCAGCCGGCACCCCTGTCCTTCCCGCCTTCTTTGTAGGAGTGTGACGGTAGAAGGGGGTCGGCGCCGATGACGTCCACGGCGCGCACTACCTCAACCGGTGCGGGTACACGACGACCCTCACCATATCTACGAAGGGTCAGTTTTCACGTGGCAGCTCTGCAGTGGGATCCCATTGACAACAAGGCAGTAGACACGGCGCGAATCCTCGCGGCCGATGCGGTGGAGAAGGTGGGCAACGGTCATCCCGGCACCGCGATGAGCCTGGCCCCCGCGGCATACCTGCTGTTCCAGAAGGTCATGCGCCGCGACCCGCGCGACCAGCACTGGCTGGGCCGCGACCGCTTCATCCTCTCCGCCGGCCACAGCTCGCTGACGCAGTACGTGCAGCTCTACCTGGGCGGCTACGGCCTGGAGCTCGACGACCTGAAGGCGCTGCGCACGTGGGGCTCGCTCACGCCGGGCCACCCGGAGTACGGCCACACCGACGGCGTCGAGATCACCACCGGCCCGCTCGGCCAGGGCATCTCCTCCGCGGTCGGCTTCGCCTACGCCCAGCGCTTCGAGCGCGGCCTGTTCGACCCGGACGCCGCCCCCGGCACCAGCCCGTTCGACCACCACGTCTACGTGATCGCGTCCGACGGCGACCTGGAGGAGGGCATCAGCTCCGAGGCGTCGAGCCTCGCCGGCCACCAGCAGCTCGGCAACCTGATCGCGATCTACGACTCGAACCAGATCTCGATCGAGGACGACACCAACATCGCCTTCACCGAGGACGTCCAGAAGCGCTACGAGGCCTACCACTGGCACGTGCAGGTCGTCGACTGGAAGAAGACGGGCGTCTACGAGGAGGACGTGCAGGAGCTGCACCAGGCCATCGTCAACGCCCAGGAGGTGACCGACAAGCCGTCGCTCATCATCCTCAAGACCATCATCGGCTGGCCGTCGCCGAAGAAGCAGAACACCGGCAAGATCCACGGCTCGGCCCTCGGCGCCGACGAGCTCAAGGCCGTCAAGGAGGTGCTCGGCTTCGACCCGGAGCAGACCTTCGAGGTCGCAGAGGACGTCATCGAGCACACCAGGAAGGCGATCGAGCGCGGCGCCCAGGAGCGCGCCGAGTGGCAGAAGGGCTTCGACGCCTGGGCCGCGGCGAACCCGGAGCGCAAGGAGCTCCTGGACCGCCTGCTCTCCGGTGCGGCCCCCGCCGACCTGGAGGGCGTGCTTCCGGTCTTCGAGCCGGGCAAGGACGTCTCCACCCGCGCCGCGAGCGGCAAGGTCATCAACGCCATCGCGTCGGTCATGCCGGAGCTGTGGGGCGGCTCCGCCGACCTCGCCGAGTCGAACAACACCACCATCGAGGGCGCGGCGTCGTTCGTCCCCGACGTGCACTCCACGCACGAGTGGACCGGGAACCCCTACGGCCGCGTGCTGCACTTCGGCATCCGCGAGCACGCGATGGCCGCCATCCTGAACGGCATCGTGCTGCACGGCCCGACCCGTCCGTTCGGCGGCACGTTCCTCATCTTCAGCGACTACATGCGCCCCGCGGTGCGTCTGGCCGCGCTGATGAAGGTGCCGTCGATCTTCGTCTGGACGCACGACTCCGTCGCGCTCGGCGAGGACGGCCCGACGCACCAGCCGATCGAGCAGCTGTCGACCCTGCGCGCCATCCCGAACCTCGACGTCGTCCGCCCCGGCGACGCGAACGAGGTCGCATACGCCTGGAAGACCATCCTGGAGCGCCGCGAGGGCCCGGCCGGCATCGCGCTGACCCGCCAGAACATCCCGGTGTTCGAGCGTGGGGACGGCGAGGCCACCGGCGACACGCTCGCCTCGGCCGCGAACGTCGCCAAGGGCGCGTACATCCTGGCCGAGGCGCCGGGCGGCACCCCGGACGTGCTGTTCATCGCCACCGGCTCCGAGGTCCAGATCGCGCTCGAGGCGCGCGAGGTGCTGAAGGGCGAGGGCATCAACGCCCGCGTCGTCTCCGCGCCCTGCCTCGAGTGGTTCCACGAGCAGGACGCCGCGTACCAGGAGAAGGTGCTCCCCGCGGACGTCAAGGCCCGCGTGTCGATCGAGGCCGGCCTCGCCCTGGCCTGGAACAAGATCGTCGGCGACCACGGCCGCAGCGTGTCGATCGAGCACTTCGGTGCCTCGGCCGACTACAAGACGCTGTTCCGCGAGTTCGGCATGACCACCGAGCACGCCGTCGCCGCCGCGAAGGAATCGCTCGCGTCGCTCTGAGCGCGGGCACAGAGGAAGAGAAGAAGAAGACAATGACAGACACCACCTCCACCACCGCCTCCCCCACGGCCGAGCTCTCGGCCGCGGGCGTCAGCATCTGGCTGGACGACCTGTCCCGCGAGCGGATCGCCTCCGGCGGCCTGCAGAAGCTCATCGCCGAGAAGAACGTGGTCGGCGTGACCACCAACCCCACGATCTTCGCCACCGCGCTCTCCAAGGGCGAGGCGTACGACGAGCAGGTCACGAAGCTCGCCGCCGCCGGCGTGAGCGTCGAGGACGCGATCTTCGAGATCACGACCGACGACGTCGCCGACGCCAGCGACATCTTCCACGAGATCTACGAGCGCACCAACGGCGTGGACGGCCGCGTCTCCATCGAGGTCGAGCCCGGCCTCGCGCACGACGCCGCCGCGACCATCGAGCAGGCCAAGAAGCTGGCCGCCAAGGTCGACAAGCCGAACGTGCTCATCAAGATCCCCGCGACCGTCGAGGGCCTCGAGGCCATCACCGAGACGATCGCGGCCGGCATCAGCGTCAACGTGACCCTGATCTTCAGCCTCGAGCGCTACCGCGCGGTCATCAACGCGTACCTGACCGGCCTCGAGAAGGCCAAGGCGGCGGGCATCGACCTCTCCGGCATCCCGTCGGTCGCGTCGTTCTTCGTCTCGCGCGTCGACACCGAGGTGGACAAGCGCCTGACCGCGATCGGCACGGACGAGGCGCTCGCCCTCAAGAGCAAGGCCGGCGTCGCCAACGCGCGCCTCGCCTACCAGGTGTACGAGGAGGCCTTCGCCTCCGAGCGCGCCAAGAGCCTGGTCGCCGCCGGCGCCAACGAGCAGCGCCCGCTCTGGGCGTCCACCGGCGTCAAGGACCCGAGCCTGCCCGACACCCTGTACGTGACCGAGCTGGTCGCCCCGAACACCGTGAACACGATGCCGGAGAAGACGCTCGACGCCACGTTCGACCACGGCGTCATCACCGGCGACACCGTCACCGGCAACTACGCGGACGCCGACGAGGTGCTCAACAAGCTCGCGGCTCTCGGCGTCGACTACGACGACGTGACCGCGACCCTGGAGCGCGAGGGCGTCGACAAGTTCAACGTGTCGTGGGGCGAGCTCGTCGAGACGGTCAAGAACGCGCTGGAGGCCGCCAAGTGACCTTCCGCATCCACGTCACCGGCGCGGCGGCGGAAGCGGTCGCCACCGTCGTCCCGCAGCTGGTCGCCGACAAGGTGGCCTCGGGCATCACCGCCCTCGACCCGGCCCTCTGGGGCCCGGACGCCGAGGCCGAGGCGTCCAAGCGCCTCGGCTGGACCGAGGCGGTCGCGATCTCGCGTCCCCTGGTGGCCGAGATCGTCGCGCTCCGCGAGGAGCTGCACGCCAAGGGCGTCGACCACATCGTCCTCGGCGGCATGGGCGGCTCCTCGCTCGCGCCCGAGGTGATCACGCGGACCGCCGAGGCCGAGCTCACCGTGCTCGACTCCACCGACCCCGGCCAGGTGCTCGCCGCCCTGCGCGACCGCCTGGAGGCGACCGCCGTGGTGATCTCCTCCAAGTCGGGCTCGACCCTGGAGACGGACAGCCAGCGCCGCATCTACGAGAAGTGGTTCCGCGAGGCCGGCATCGACCCGCGCGAGCGCATCGTGGTCGTCACCGACCCCGGATCGCCGCTCGACCAGTCGGCCCGCGAGGCCGGCTACCGGGTGTTCAACGCCGACCCGAACGTCGGCGGCCGCTACTCGGCGCTCACCGCGTTCGGTCTCGTCCCGTCCGGCCTCGCCGGCGTGGACATCTCCGAGCTGCTGGACGAGGCGGAAGCGACGCTCATCGAGCTCGCCGTCGACAACGACGCGAACCCGGGCCTCGTGCTCGGCGCCGCGATCGCCGGCACCGTCCCGCTCAAGGACAAGCTGGGGATCGTCGCGGACGGCACCCACATCGTCGGCTTCGCCGACTGGGCCGAGCAGCTGATCGCCGAGTCCACCGGCAAGCAGGGCACCGGTCTGCTCCCGGTCGTGCTGGACAAACTGGCTCCCGAGCTGGAGCTGAAGCCTGCCGACCTGCAGATCGTGCGCCTCGTCGCCAACGCGGAGGCGCACCACCTGTTCCCGGCCGACCGCCACGAGGGCGAGATCCTCGTCTCCGGCAGCCTCGGCGCCCAGCTGATCGTCTGGGAGTACGCCGTCGCGGTCGCGGGTCGACTGCTCGGCATCAATCCGTTCGACCAGCCCGATGTGGAGGCGGCGAAGGTCGCCGCCCGCGCGCTCCTCGACAACCGGCCGGAGCCGGCGGCGCCCGCGTTCACCGCGGGCGGCATCGAGGTGCGCACGACGGGTGACTTCCTCGGCGGTGCGTCGACGCTCGACGCCGCCGTGGACGCGCTGCTCGCGCAGCTCGGACCCGACGGCTACGTCGCGGTGCAGGCCTACGTCGACCGTCTGGCCCTCCCCCAGCTCGCCGGCGTGCGCGACCTGCTCGCCGCCAAGGCGAAGCGTCCCGTCACCTTCGGCTGGGGCCCGCGGTTCCTGCACTCCACCGGTCAGTTCCACAAGGGCGGCCCCGCCGTCGGCGTGTTCCTGCAGATCACCGCGACCGCGCCGGAGGACCTGGAGATCCCCGACCGTCCGTTCACGTTCGGCCAGCTCATCCAGGCCCAGGCCGCTGGCGACGCCAGCGTGCTCGGCGAACACGGCCGTCCCGTCCTGACCCTGACCCTCACGAACCCCGAGGCGGATGTCGTCTCGCTGTTCGAGGCCGTCAACTGAGGAGAACATCACTTGTCACCGGTGGACATCACCCCGGAGTTCAACCCGCTCAGGTTGCCCTCCGACCGTCGGCTGAACCGCATCGCGGGGCCGAGCAGCCTCATCATCTTCGGCGTCACGGGCGACCTGTCGCGCAAGAAGCTGATGCCGGCCGTGTACGACCTCGCCAACCGCGGCCTGCTCCCGCCCGGGTTCTCCCTCGTCGGCTTCGCCCGGCGTGACTGGGAGGACCAGGACTTCGAGAAGGTCGTCTACGACGCGGTCAAGCAGTACGCGCGCACCCCGTTCGAGGACGACGTCTGGAAGCAGCTGGCGCAGGGCATCCGCTTCGTGCCGGGCGAGTTCGACGACGACGACGCGTTCCGCCGCCTCAAGGAGACGGTGGAGTCGCTCGACAAGGAACGCGGCACGATGGGCAACCACGCGTTCTACCTGTCGATCCCGCCGAAGGCGTTCCCGATCGTCACCGAGCAGCTGCGCCGCTCCGGACTGGCCGACCAGTCCGGGGACGGCTGGCGCCGCGTGGTGATCGAGAAGCCGTTCGGATCGGACCTGAAGACCGCGCGCGAGCTCAACCACGTCGTCGAGTCGGTGTTTCCGCCGGACTCGGTGTTCCGCATCGACCACTACCTCGGCAAGGAGACGGTCCAGAACATCCTGGCGCTGCGCTTCGCGAACGAGCTGTACGAGCCGATCTGGAACGCCAACTACGTCGACCACGTGCAGATCACGATGGCCGAGGACATCGGCGTCGGGGGTCGTGCCGGCTACTACGACGGCATCGGCGCTGCCCGCGACGTCATCCAGAACCACCTGCTCCAGCTGCTGGCGCTGACCGCGATGGAGGAGCCGATCTCGTTCGACGCCGCCGACCTGCGCGCCGAGAAGGAGAAGGTGCTGGCCGCCGTGCGGCTGCCGAAGGACCTGGCGAAGGCGACTGCCCGCGGCCAGTACTCCAGCGGCTGGCAGGGCGGCGAGAAGGTCGTCGGGTTCCTGGAGGAGGACGGGATGAACCCCCAGTCCACCACCGAGACCTACGCCGCCATCAAGCTCGGCATCGGCACCCGCCGCTGGGCGGGCGTCCCGTTCTACCTGCGCGCGGGCAAGCGCCTGGGCCGACGGGTCACCGAGATCGCCGTCGTCTTCAAGCGCGCTCCGCAGCAGCTGTTCGCCGAGTCGCAGACCAGCGCGCTCGGCCAGAACGCGCTCGTCATCCGCGTGCAGCCGGACGAGGGCGTGACCATCCGCTTCGGCTCCAAGGTGCCTGGCGCCGGGATGCAGGTGCGCGACGTCAGCATGGACTTCGGCTACGGCCACGCCTTCACCGAGGCGAGCCCCGAGGCCTACGAGCGGCTCATCCTGGATGTGCTGCTCGGCGACCCGCCGCTGTTCCCGCGCCACGAGGAGGTCGAGCTGTCCTGGAAGATCCTCGACCCGATCGAGGAGTTCTGGGCCACGCAGGGTCAGCCAGAGCAGTACCGCCCCGGAACCTGGGGCCCGGAGTCGGCCGACGAGCTGCTCGCTCGCGACGGCCGCGTTTGGAGGCGTCCATGATCGTCGACCTGCCCGACACCACGGTCAGCAACATCTCGAAGGCTCTGGTCAAGATCCGCGAGGAGGGCGGCGCCGTCGCCCTCGGCCGCGTGCTCACGCTGATCATCGCCACCCACCTCGGTCAGGAGGAGGAGGCCATCGAGGCTGCCAACGACGCCTCCCGCGAGCACCCGATGCGCGTCATCGTGGTCTCGACCGAGGAGGAGCGCAGCACCAAGGGCGAGGGCCGGCTGGACGCGCAGATCCGCGTCGGCGGCGACGCCGGGGCCAGCGAGGTCATCGTGCTCCGCGCCTACGGGGAGACGGCGAGCGACGAGGAGGGGCTGGTCACCGGCCTGCTGCTCCCCGACGCCCCCGTCGTCGTCTGGTGGCCGGGCATCGCCCCGGCGAAGGCGTCGCACTCGCCGCTCGGCCGGATCGCGACCCGCCGGATCACCGACGCGTCGGCGCAGCCGAACCCGCAGGAGGCGCTGTTCCAGCTCGCGAAGACGTACGCCCCCGGCGACACCGACTTCGCGTGGACGCGCCTGACGCTGTGGCGCGCGCAGCTCGCCGCCGTTCTCGACCAGCCGCCGTACGAGCCGATCACCTCGGTGGAGGTGGCCGGCGCCGCCGACTCCCCCTCCACCCTGCTCCTCGCCGCGTGGCTGCGCCTGCAGCTGCAGGTGCCCGTGCAGTACGACCTCGCCTCGCGCGCGGTCGGCTCCGGCGGCATCCACGGCGTGCGGATGGAGCGGGCGTCCGGGACGATCGAGCTCGAGCGCGAGATCCCGAACGTGGCACGGCTCTCGCAGCCCGGTCAGCCGACCCACGACCTGTCGCTCCCCCGCCGCAGCCTCCGGGACTGCCTGGCGGAGGAATTGCGTAGGCTGGACCCGGACGACCTGTACGGAGAGGTCATCACGAAGGGTCTCGGGCTGCTCGAGACCGCCGACGAGGGAGCGGACGCGACAGCATGACGAACGAACGGCGGGTGCTCGTCCACCCCGACAAGGAAGCACTCGCCGCCTCGGTGGCCGCGCGCTTCCTCACCAAGACCATCGACATCCTCGACGACCTGGGCGGCGCGAACATCGCGCTCACCGGCGGCACGATGGGCATCGCGGTGCTGGAGGCGGTCAACTCCTCCCCCGCCCGCGACACCATCGACTGGTCGAAGGTGCACTTCTGGTGGGGCGACGAGCGATTCGTCGAGCGTGCGAGCGAGGAGCGGAACGAGCGCCAGGCGCGCGAGGCCCTGCTCGACCACATCGCCGTGCCGCCGGAGAACATCCACCCGTTCCCGGCGACGGACGACATCGCCGACATCGACGAGGCCGCCCGCGTGTACGCCGCGGAGCTGGAGGCGTTCGCGCCGGACGACCAGCTGTTCCCGCGGTTCGACATCACGTTCCTCGGCGTCGGACCGGACGGCCACATCGCCTCGCTGTTCCCCGACCGGGCCGGCATCCGCGAGACGGAGGCGACGGTGATCGCCGAGCGCGAGTCCCCGAAGCCGCCGCCCGCGCGCCTCAGCCTCACCCGCCCGGTGCTGAACGCCTCCGACCGCATCTGGCTGGTGCTGGCCGGGAGCGACAAGGCGAGCGCCCTCGGCCTCGCGCTGGCGGGCGCCAGCTACACCGAGGTCCCGGTCGCGGGCGCCAAGGGCCGCAAGCGCACCGTGTTCTTCGTGGACAAGGACGCGGCGGTCGACGTGCCGGAGAACCTCATCGCCCCCAGCTACTGAACAGGCGACCCGCAGCGTCTCTGCGGCGTTGAGTGACATCTGCGGCAGCGCGCGGCAGCGCATACGTTCCGCAGCGCCGCATGAGCACCAGTCGTACCGAAGCCCCGCCGATCATCGACCGGCGGGGCTTCTGCGTTCACTCCGGACAGGATCAGGAGTCGCACCCGGCCGACGGGAATCCAGAAGGGATCGACGGGCGCGACAACGTGCGTGACAGGCTGGATTGCCCAACACCGATCGCTGAGTCTCCCGGTTCGATCGCCTCAGGGTCGGTCCTCTCTCTCATCCGATGAGGCTACCTGCATGCCCGTCTATCGCCAGTACCTCAACAACTGCCCCCGGACTTGTTCACGCCCGAGTCCGGCGTGTCGCGTGAACGATTCCGGAACGGATAGCGAGCGGCGAGAACGAGAAAGCCCCGCCGGTCGTCGACCGGCGGGGCTTCTTCGTGCGTGCTACGCGAGCGTCAGTTGCTCGTGGGCTTTCCGCGGCGGGCGCGGAGCTGGTTGAGGGCGTCCTCGAGCAGCTGCTCCGCCTCTTCCTCCGAGCGGCGCTCCTTCACGTAGGCGAGGTGCGTCTTGTAGGGCTCGGTCTTGGCGACCGACGGCGGGTTCGCCTTGTCGCGGCCGGCCGGGAGGCCGGTCGACGGCGAGTCGATGACCTCGGGGATCTCCTCGTCCGGCAGGTTCGCCGCGAAGTAGCGGACGGTCTCATTGCCGAGAGCGTCCCAGTACGAGACGGCGACGCGCTCCGCGTGGAAGCCGCGGTCCTGCTCGCCCATCGGGCCCGCGCCGACGCGCGAACCCCGGATTGCACTTCCTCCGGATGCCATGGTTCTCCTCTGGTGAAGGGCGCGTTAGGCGCTGAACTTGGTGATGAGACCGAGCACGACGATGCACACGATCCAGATGAGCCCGAGCACGACGGTGATCCGGTTCAGGTTGCGCTCGGCGACCCCCGACGCACCGAGGTTGGAGGTGACGCCGCCGCCGAACATGTCGGAGAGACCGCCGCCGCGCCCCTTGTGCAAGAGGATGAGCAGCGTCAGCAGGAGGCTGGTGATACCCAGCAGGACCTGCAGGACGACCTGGAGAATCTGCACGAGAAGAACCTTTCGATGCGTACCGGACGGCGTCCGGCCAAAGCCAACGACCAGTATAACCGGCCGCCGGGTACGCGGACCCTACAGTCCGACGTGCTTCTGGTAGCGGATGATGGCGGAGAACTCCGCGACGTCGAGGCTCGCGCCGCCGACGAGCGCGCCGTCCACGTTCGGCTCGCGCATGAAGCCGGCGATGTTGCCCGACTTCACCGAGCCGCCGTAGAGGATGCGCGTCTTGGCCGCGACGTCCTCGCCCAGCTTCTCCACGATCACCGCACGCAGCGCCGCCGCGACCTGCTCGGCCTGCTCCGGCGTCGCCGCCTGGCCCGATCCGATCGCCCAGACCGGCTCGTAGGCCACGACGAAGTCCGCGGCCGAGTCGACGTTGGCGAGCGCGGCGCGGAGCTGCGCGACGGGAACGGCGCTCGCGCCATGCGTCTCCAGGTCCTCCGCGGTCTCCCCGACGCAGATGATCGGGGCGATGTTGTGCTTCAGCGCCTGCGCGACCTTGGCCGCGACCTGCTCGTCGGTCTCGTTGTGCAGCGTGCGCCGCTCCGAGTGGCCGATGATCACGTAGCGCGACTCGAGCGCGGCGAGGAACGACGCCGCCACCTCGCCGGTGTACGCGCCGGACTCGTGCTCGGACACGTCCTGACCGCCGAAGGCGATCGGGAGCTTGTCCGCGGCGACGAGCGTCTGCACGCTGCGCAGGTCGGTGAACGGCGGGAACACCGCGACCTCGACGGCGCCGAAGTCGTGCCCGGCGTCCTTGAGCGTCCAGGCGAGCTTCTGCACGACCGCGATCGCCTGGAGGTGGTCCAGGTTCATCTTCCAGTTGCCGGCGATGAGCGGAACGCGCCGCACCGACGAGCTCACTGCTGCCATCCGAGGACCTCCAGACCCGGCAGGTGCTTGCCCTCGAGGAACTCGAGGCTCGCGCCGCCGCCGGTAGAAATGTGACCGAACTGATCGTCGGCGAAACCGAGCGCGCGCACGGCGGCCGCGGAGTCGCCTCCGCCGACGACGCCGAGGCCGTCGACCTCGGTGAGCGCCTGCGCGATCGCCTTGGTGCCCGCCGCGAACGGGGCGAGCTCGAACACGCCCATCGGGCCGTTCCAGAACACGGTGCTGGCGCCGCGGATGTACTCCGAGAACACCTCCGCCGTCTCCGGTCCGATGTCCAGCCCCAGGCCGGACGCGCCCCAGTCGGTGTCCTCGATCGCGTCGATCGGGCGCACGACGTGCTCCGCGTCCGCGCCGAACTTCGAGGCGACGACGACATCCCGCGGCAGCACGATCTCGACGCCGAGCTCCTTGGCCTTCGCCAGGTAGCCCTTCACGGTGTCGATCTGGTCGGCCTCGAGCAGGCTGGAGCCCACCTTGTGGCCGAGCGCTGCGAGGAAGGTGAACAGCATCCCTCCGCCGATCAGCAGCGCGTTCACGCGCGGCAGCAGGTGCCCGATCACGCCGAGCTTGTCCGACACCTTCGAGCCGCCGAGGACGACGACGTAGGGACGCTCGGGGTTCTCGGTGAGGCGGTCGAGCACGTCCAGCTCGGCGGCGATGAGCGTGCCGGCGGCGCTCGGGAGCGCCTTCGCCAGCTCGTACACGCTCGCCTGCTTGCGGTGCACGACGCCGAAGCCGTCCGAGACGAAGGCGTCGCCGAACGCGGCGAGCTTGGCCGCGAAGGCCTCGCGCTCCGCCTCGTCCTTGCTGGTCTCCCCCGGGTTGAACCGGAGGTTCTCGAGCAGGGCGACGTCGCCGTCCTTCAGGCCGGCGACAGCCTCCTCGGCGCCGGAGCCGACGGTGTCCTTGGCGAAGGTCACCGGCTTGCCCAGCAGCTCGCAGAGCCGCTGGGCGACCGGGGCCAGGCTGTACTTCGCGTCGGGGGCGCCTTCCGGGCGGCCGAGGTGCGAGATGACGACCACCTTCGCGCCCTGGTTGATCAGGGCGTCGATGGTCGGGACGGAGGCTCGCACGCGGCCGTCGTCCGTGATCTTCCCGTCCTTCAGGGGGACGTTCAGATCACAGCGGACGACGACGCGTTTTCCCGCGAGCGGACCGAGTGAGTCGAGAGTACGGAGCGTCACGCGGGTTCCCTGCTCAGAGACGCTCGGCGACGTACTCGGTCAGGTCGACGAGACGGTTGGAGTAGCCCCACTCGTTGTCGTACCAGCTCGAGAGCTTCACCTGGTCGCCGATGATGCGCAGCAGGCCGGAGTCGAAGATCGACGAGTGCGGGTCGGAGACGATGTCGCTGGAGACGATCTCGTCCTCGGTGTACTTGAGGATGCCCTTGAGCGGACCCTCCGCGGCCTTCTTGTACGCGGCCTTGACCTCGTCGATCGTGACCGGGCGCGACGCGGTGACCGTGAGGTCGGTGATCGAGCCGGTGGGGACCGGGACGCGCAGCGCGAAGCCGTCGAGCTTGCCCTTCAGCTCCGGGAGGACCAGGCCGATGGCCTTGGCGGCGCCGGTGGAGGTCGGGACGATGTTGATCGCGGCGGCGCGGGCACGGCGCAGGTCGCTGTGCGGGCCGTCCTGCAGGTTCTGGTCGGCGGTGTAGGCGTGGACCGTGGTCATCAGACCGCGCTCGATGCCGAACTCGTCGTTGAAGACCTTCGCGAGCGGCGCGAGGCAGTTGGTGGTGCACGACGCGTTGGAGATGATGTTGTGCTTCTCCGGGTCGTACAGGTGCTCGTTCACGCCGATGACGAAGGTCGCGTCCTCGTCGGTCGCCGGAGCGGAGATGATGACCTTCTTGGCGCCGGCCTCGATGTGCTTCTTGGCGTCGGCGGCCTTGGTGAAGCGCCCGGTCGACTCGATGACGATGTCGACGCCCAGGTCGCCCCAGCCGAGGTTGGCGGGGTCGCGCTCCGCGAGGACCTTGATCGGCTTGCCGTCGACGACGATGTTGTCGCCGTCCAGCTCCACCGTCGCGTCGAGACGGCCCGTGATGGAGTCGTACTTCAGAAGGTGCGCGAGCGTCTTGTTGTCGGTGAGGTCGTTCACCGCGACGATCTCGAGGTCGCTGCCCTTCGCGAGGGCCGCGCGCAGGTAGTTGCGACCAATGCGACCGAACCCGTTGATTCCGATCTTTACGGACACAGATGTCTCCCGTTGCTTGATGGGTGCGCCGATGGCGCTGTTTCGTGGAGGTGGGACGGACGACGGCGTCCCGGGAGGGCTCCCTCCCGGGACGCCTTTCCGCTACGACAGTAGCAGCAGACCCGAGGTCTTCTCGCGCGCCTTGGTGAAGCGGTCGGAGACATCGGCCCAGTTGGTGATGTTCCAGAACGCCTTGACGTAATCCGCCTTCACATTGACGTAGTCGAGGTAGAAGGCGTGCTCCCACATGTCGAGGAGGAGGAGCGGGATGGTGGCCGCCGCCAGGTTGCCCTGGTGGTCGTAGAGCTGCTCGATGATGAGCTTCTGGCCCAGCGAGTCCCAGGCCAGGATCGACCAGCCGGAGCCCTGGATGCCCAGCGCCGAGGCGGTGAAGTGGGCGCGGAACTTGTCGAACGAGCCGAAGAACTCGTCGATGGCGGCCGCGAGCTCACCGGTCGGCTTGTCGCCGCCCTCCGGGGAGAGGTTGTTCCAGAACACGGTGTGGTTGACGTGTCCGGCCAGGTTGAACGCGAGGTCCTTCTGGAGCTTGTTGACGTAGGTCAGGTCGTCCGCGTCGCGCGCCTCGGCCAGCTTGGCGAGGGCGGTGTTCGCACCGTCGACATACGCCTTGTGGTGCTTGTCGTGGTGCAGCTCCATGATCCGACCGCTGATGTTCGGCTCGAGCGCCGAGTAGTCGTACGGAAGGTCTGCGAGCGTGTAGTCAGCCATTACTCATCTCCTAGTGATTCGAGCGACTTTTCCAGTCTAGTGAGGGCAACCGAAGCGGCCAGTGGTTGCTTCCCGACGTGACCGGCGTTGCGAACCTACACCTCGTCCAGATCGGCCGGGAGGCTCGCCTCGGTGCCGGGGATGCCCAGGTCGGAGGCCTTCTTGTCCGCCATCGCGAGCAGCCGGCGGATGCGGCCGGCGACGGCATCCTTCGTCATCGGCGGGTCGGCGTGGTGGCCGAGCTCGTCGAGGCTGGCGTCGCGGTGCGACAGGCGCAGCTCGCCGGCGTAGCGCAGGTGCTCCGGCACCTCGTCGCCCAGGATCTCGAGCGCACGCTCGACGCGCGCGCACGCGGCGACGGCGGCCTGCGCGGAACGCCGCAGGTTCGCGTCGTCGAAGTTGACGAGCCGGTTCGCGGTCGCGCGCACCTCGCGGCGCTGCCGCAGCTCCTCCCAGTTGGCGACGGTCTGGGCGGCGCCCATCGCGACCAGCATGGCGCTGATCGCCTCGCCGTCGCGGATGACGACGCGGTGGACGCCGCGCACCTCGCGGGCCTTCGCGGCGATCCCGAGCCGGCCGGCGGCGCCGACGAGCGCCATCGCGGCCTCGTTGCCGGGGCAGGTGATCTCCAGCGCGGCCGAGCGGCCGGGGTCGGTCAGCGAGCCGTGGGCGAGGAATGCGCCGCGCCAGACGGCGGCCAGCTCCTCGCGGGAGCCGGTGGTGAGCCGGTTGGGCAGGCCGCGGATCGGGCGGCGCCTGGCGTCGAGCAGGCCGGTCTGGCGGGCGAGGGTCTCGCCGCCCTCGAGCACGCGGACCAGGTACTGGCTGGTGCGGCGGATTCCGGAGGCCGAGATCACCGAGCCCTCGCTGCGGACGCCGTACAGCTCGGCCAGGTCTTTGCGCACCCTGGTCGCGAGCTCGGGCGTGTCCAGCTCGCTCTCGACCGCGATCCGGCCGCCGATCAGGTGCAGCCCTCCCGAGAATCGCAGGATGGTGGCGAGCTCGGCGGCCCGGACGGTCGTCTTGCTGACCTCGACCTTCGTGAGCTCGTCTTTGACGTCGGCGGTGAGAGCCAATCGGATTCCTTTTCTGTGACGGACGGCGCGGGTCACGCCGTGAAGTGGGCGGCCGGCATCATTCACGGCCCAGGTCGCGGTGCTTCGTGTTCACCGCGACGCCGGGAAAGCTCCTCACCCTCGCCGCGAGCTCTTCCGCAATCGCGACGGACCGGTGCTTTCCTCCCGTGCAGCCTATCGCGATCGTGGCGTGCCGCTTGTTCTCGCGCTGGTATCCCTCGAAGATCGGGCGGAGCGCGGCGACGTAGCCGTCGATGAACTCCGCCGCGCCGTTCTGCTCCAGCACGTAGTCGCGCACGACGTCGTCGAGACCCGTGTGCGGCCGCAGCTCCGGGATCCAGAACGGGTTGGGCAGGAAGCGCGCGTCCGCGACCATGTCGGCGTCGGCGGGCAGGCCGTACTTGAAGCCGAAGCTCATCACCGTCAGCTGCACGCCCGCGGTGTTCTCGGACGCGAAGGTGTCGGTGATGTTGGTGGCGAGCTGGTGGATGTTGAGGTCCGAGGTGTCGACGATGATGTCGCTGGACTCCCGGATCTCGCGCAGCCGGGTCCGTTCGGCGCTGATGCCGTCGAGGATGGTGCCGTTGCCCTGCAGCGGGTGCGGGCGCCGCACCTGCTCGAAACGGCGGACGAGCACCGCGTCGGAGGCCTCCAGGAACAGCACACGCACCTTGGTGCCCTCGCGCAGGCTCTGGATCATCTCACGCAGGTCGGCGAAGAAGTTCCGGCCGCGCACGTCGACGACGGCGGCGATGCGCGGCAGGCCGGACTCGGCGCGGTTGGCCAGCTCGATCAGCGGGCGCAGCATCTGCGGAGGCAGGTTGTCGACCACGTACCAGTCGAGATCCTCCAGGGCGTTCGCCACCGTGGAGCGGCCCGCTCCTGACATCCCTGTGACGATCAGCACTTCCTGCTGCTCGGTGTCGGTCGCCACGTTCGCTCCTTCTCTGGCCGGGTGCTCCCAGCCTAGCGACTGAGCGGCGCGGCGACCCGGGTTCTGCGCGCAATCCGCAGCGCCGCGAGAACGAGCGCGCAGCCGGCGACCCAGCCGGCCAGCCCGGAGCCGGCGACGAGGATCGTGAGAACCCCGCCCGCTCCGCACGCGGCGGCCGCGAGCGCGCGGAGCCGTCCCGCGTCGGCCGCGCCGTCCGCTGCGGGGGCCGCGGCCGGGCGACGCTCGGCGCGGGAGGCGACGGCGACCAGCACGGTGACGGCGGCGACCGCCGCGAGCAGCCAGAGCGGCCGGGTGGCCCACCAGTCCGCCGACAGCGGGACGGGTAGCGCGATCCCGGCCAGGAGCAGGAGGCCCGCCAGGCCGATGAGCGCCAGCATGTGCCAGGAGTAGACCGTCATCGCGCGGGCGTTCACCGCTCCGATCGCCCGGGCGAGCGCTGGCCGCGCCGCCGCGGTGCGCAGCCGCGGCCGCAACACCTGGAAGAGCGCCAGCTGCGCGACGCCGAAGGCGGCCAGCGCGGTCGCCGGCGGGTTCAGGTCCGCGTAGAGGTCGAGCGACCACAGGCCGCACGCGGCGCCGCCGGCCACGGCCGCGACGCCGGCGACGGCCAGCGCGAGGAGGCTGCGACGCCGCATCCCGTCGAGTCGGCCGGAGGCGAGCCAGAACCCGAGCTGCTGCACCAGCAGCCACACGAACACGAGGTTCGCGAAGCCGATCGCCGTGACACCGGTCGTCTCACGCAGCACGTCGACGCCGAGCGCCGCCGCGGCCAGCAGCGCGATCGCGACGAGAGGCCGCCGGCGGTGCGCCTCCGCCAGGAGCGGGACGGCGGCCGTGCACAGCACGTATACGCCGAGGAACCAGAGCGGCTGGCCGAGCCGGAACCCCGCGGTCGCGACGACGGCGGCGGGGACGCCGGAGAGGGTGAGCGCGGCGAGCAGGACCGTCGTGGCGACCAGGGCGGTGGCCGCCGGAGCGAGCAGCCGCCGCAGCCGGGAGGCGAGGTAGTCGCCGTAGCCGGCGCCCGCCGCGTGCAGCCGCGTCCACTGCCCGTAGGCGGAGAAGCCGCCGAGGATGAAGAACAGCGGCATCACCTGGGCCACCCAGGCGAGTGCCGGGAACCCGTCCCAGGCCTCCAGGGCGTTCTCGAGCACGAGGCCGTGCGGGCCGACGCTGACGCCGACCATGAGCGCGTGCAGGACGACCACGACGCCGAGGCAGACCGCCCTGACCAGGTCGACGGAGCCGTCCCTGGCCCGCGCGGGGGCGGATGGGGCGGCGGTGGCCGGTCGTTCGGCGAGGATGGACATCGGGACTCCTTCCGCGGTCCGGCGGACCGACGGAGGAAGCGTGTCAACGCGGCGCCGCCTCCCGCGTCACCCCCCGGAGCCAACCGCCCCCGTACCCCGGTACCCCGCACGCGCGCGAACGCGACTGCCCCTCCCCGTCCCGACTGCGCGGGCGCGCGCAGGCGCAGTCGGGTCGGGGCGGGGCCGGCGCCGGGAGAGGCGCACTCAGGGGGCGGGCTCGACGAGGCCGGCGTCGAAGGCGAGGATGACGGCCTGGACGCGGTCGCGCAGGCCGAGCTTCGCGAACACCCGGCTCACATGCGTCTTGACCGTCTGCTCGGCGATGAAGAGCTCGCCCGCGATCTCGGCGTTCGAGTACCCGCGGCCGATGAGCACGAGGATCTCGCGCTCGCGCTCGGTCAGGTCGGCGAGCCGCAGCGCCTTGTCGCCGCCGGCCGGGCGCTGCTGGGCGAACCGCTCCAGCAGCCGCTTCGTCACCCGTGGAGCGAGCAGGGCCTCCCCCGCAGCGACCACGCGCACGGCGTGCACGAGGTCGGCGGGAGGCGCGTCCTTGAGCAGGAAGCCACTCGCGCCCGCCTGCAGCGCGTCGTACACGTACTCGTCGGCGTCGAAGGTGGTCAGCACCAGCACGAGCGGGCGGTGCGGGTCTCCGCGGCTCGGGCGGACCAGCTCGCGGGTGGCGTCGATGCCGTTCATCACCGGCATCCGCACATCCATCAGGACCACGTCGGGACGCAGCCGGCGCGCGAGCTCGACGGCCTCCGCGCCGTCCGCGGCCTGACCGAGCACCTCGATGCCGTCCTGGGCGCCGAGGATGGCGGCGAAACCCGCGCGGACCATCGCCTGGTCGTCCGCCACGACGACGGTGATGCTCACCCGGTCACCCCGGCGGAGTCGGGCAGGACGGCGACGACGGCGAACCCGTCCCCGTCCGGCTCCGCGCGCAGCGAGCCGCCGAGCAGCTCGGCGCGCTCGCGCATCCCGCGCAGTCCGTGCCCGCCGCCGACCGGCGCAGGAGCGGACGCGGGGCGGCCGGGCGCCTTCGCGTTGCGCACCTCGATGCGCACGCCCGCGTCGGCGCGGCGCAGTTCGACGGTGGCGGCGGCGCCGGTGGCGTGCCTGGCGACGTTGCTGAGCGACTCCTGCACGATGCGGTAGGCCGCGAGCCCCAGCACGGGGTCGGTGCGCGCGGGGTCGTCGGCGGGCAGGTCCGCGACCAGGGTCGCCTCGCCGCGGCGGCCGGCGTCGGCGACGAGCGCGGGGATGTCCGCGAGGCCGGGCTGCGGGGCGGTGTCCGCGGCTCCGTCGTGGCGGAGCACGCCGAGCAGCCGGCGCATCTCCCCCATCGACTGCCGCGCGGTCGCGGCGAGCTCGTCGAACTCGCGCACTGCGTCCTCCGACAGGTCCGGGATGCGGTAGCGGGCGCTCGACGCCTGCACCTGGATGGCCGACATGCCGTGCGCGACGACGTCGTGCAGTTCGCGGGCGATGCGGGTGCGCTCCTCCGCGACCTCCCGCTTCGCGTGCTCGGAGGCCGACACCTGCTGCTCGCGCACCAGCTGCCTGCGGACGTCCTGCCAGCGGCTGAGCAGCACGGCGGCGGCGAGGAGGACGCCGGACACCGCGGCGAACACGATCAGGTCGGCGGTCATCGCCTCCGCGGTCACCGGAGGACGGTGCCCGAGGATGCCGACGACGGCGGCCCCGGCGACCGCGACCACCCAGGCCACGAACCCGGGACGCCAGCTCGAGCGCAGCACCACCAGGGCCAGCGTGAGCGCGAACCCGACGGTGGTCGGCACGGCGACCGGCCACGGGCTCCCCGTCTCCGGGGACCCGACGATCGCGAGGACGAGCACGGCTGCCGTCGAGGTGGCGGCGGCCACAACGGGGAGCACCAGCGCGAGCACGATGGAGCCGGCCAGCACGACGGCGAGCAGGAGCGAGACGACGACGGGGATGCCGTACAGCGTCGAGCCGAGCACGGCCGAGAGCACGAGCACCGCGACGGCGGCGGTGCAGGCGGCGCCCCAGAGCAGGGCGAGCGAGCGGTCGAGCCGCAGGGCGGGCCCGGAGACGACTCCCGGTGCACTCATCGGTCCATCCCCTCCGTGATCGTGGCCGCGGCGACCGGGTGCTCGGCCGGCTCGGCCTCTCCCGACTCCTCCGCCGGCGCCTCCGCGGCATCCCGCCGCCGCGTCGCCAGCCGGATGATCGCGTCGACCACAAAGCCGACGGCGACACCGGCGACGATGCCGATCAGCATCGCCAGGAACGCGTTGCCGTGCAGCCAGTGCGCCGCGAGCACTCCCACAGTAACGGAGTACAGCGCCCAGGAGGCCCCCGCGAGCGAGGACAGCACCAGGAACCGGCGGCGCGAGAGCCCGGAGGCGCCGGCGACGAGGTTGACCGCGACGCGGCCGATGGGGACGTAGCGCGCGGAGAGCACGAGCACGCCGGCGCGCGCGTGGATGCCGCGCCTGGCCCGTTCCAGCGCCGCGCGCAGCCGCGGGCGGCGCTCGAAGCGGAACCGCTCGATCCCGACGGCACGGCCGACGGCGAAGGTCAGGTTGTCACCGGCCACGGCTCCGGCTGCTGCGCAGGCGAGGAGCAGTGGCAGGTTCGGGTTGCCGGTGGCGACGGCGGCCGCCGCTGCGGCGATGACCACGGATTCGCTCGGGACCGGAGGGAAGAAGGCGTCCACGAGGACGACCGCGAAGACGACCAGGTAGACCCACGGCGAGGCGGCGGCCTGCGCGATGAACTCGTTGACGACATCCATGACCCCGACGCTACGGAGCGCGACGCGGCCGGCGCGTCCCCCGCGAGTATCGACCGCCCCGTACCGCGGAGGGATATCGCGGCTGTCCGCGTCCGGTACGACCGTCCCCGCTCGCGCAGGGCGCACTCGTACCGAGCGGGGTCAGTCGGTGAGGCGCTCGTGCACGGCGGCGGCGAGCCGCGGGCCGACGCCGCGCACCTCGGCGATCTCCTCCGGGGTCGCCTTGCGCAGCTGCGCCACCGAGCCGAAGTGCTTGAGCAGCTCCTTCACGCGGGACGGGCCGAGGCCGGGGATCTCCCCCAGCACGGTCGAGATATCGC
Organism: Leifsonia sp.; assembly: GCF_051955155.1. Lineage (NCBI taxonomy): Bacteria > Bacillati > Actinomycetota > Actinomycetes > Micrococcales > Microbacteriaceae > Leifsonia > Leifsonia sp. Next base: position 17,084 of record NZ_JBQCGZ010000030.1, on the reverse strand, counting down.
GCTTGCGCCGCGCCCGCTGGTAGGTGATCGCGAACCGGTGCGCCTCGTCGCGGATCCGCTGGATGAGGAACAGCGCGTCGCTGTTGCGCGGCAGGATGACCGGGAAGTCCGAATCCGGCAGCCACACCTCCTCGAGGCGCTTGGCGATGCCGGCCAGCTGGATCCCGGTCACGCCCGACTCGTCGAGCGCGCGCTTCGCGGCCGCCACCTGCGGCTGACCGCCATCGACGATGAGCAGGTTCGGCGGGTAGGCGAACTTGCGGCGGCGCTTCTCGGCGGCCTCCGCGATCTCCGCGTCCACGTCGATCGCCGGGTCGTCGCCGGAGGTGTCGTCCGCGGGCCGCGTCTGCGCCACCCCGTCCGCCGTCGCATCCGCAGGGGCGTCGTCGCGCAGGTACGCGAGGCGACGTGTGATCACCTGGTAGATCGACTCCGTGTCGTCCGTGGACTCCGGGATGCTGAACCGGCGGTACTGGTCCTTGCGGGGCAGGCCGTCCTCGAACACCACCATCGAGGCGACGATGTTCGTCCCGCTCAGGTGCGAGACGTCGTAGCACTCCATCCGCAGCGGGGCGTCGTCCATGCCGAGCGCGTCCTGGATGTCGTTCAGCGCCTTCGAGCGCGCGACGAAGTCGGAGCTGCGCCGGGTCTTGTAGAGCACGAGCGCGTTCTTCGCGTTCATCTCGGCGGTCTGGGCGAGCGCGGCCTTGTCGCCGCGCTGGGCGACCTTCAGCTCCACGCGCCCGCTCAGCCGGCCGCGGGTCGCGGCGGGGTCGCTCACGGCTCCCCCGCTGTTCTCGTGCCGGCGGGCGGTGAGCCACTGCTCCAGCTCGGCGGCGTCCTCCGGCAGCTCGGGCACCAGGATCTCGCGCGGTGGCACGTCGACGCCCTCGTACGCGTTCTGCATCACGGTCTCGACCAGCTCGCCGAGATCCATGTCGAGCTCCTTGTCGACCACCCAGCTGCGCACACCGCGGATGCGGCCGCCGCGCACGATGAACTGCTGGACGGCGGCGGCGAGCTCGTCGTGCGCGATGCCGAACGCGTCCAGGTCGACGTTCTCCTGGAGGACGACGGCGCTCTTGCCCATCGCGGCCTCGAGCGCCTGGATGGCGTCGCGGTGCCGTGCCGCCGCCTCGTAGTCCATCGTGCTCGCGGCCTGCTTCATCTGCTCGGTGAGCGCGCGGATGTACTTCGTGTCGTTGCCCGCCATGAAGGAGACGAAGTCCTCGGCGAGCTCGCGGTGCTCCTCGGGCGACACCCGGCCGACGCACGGGGCGGCGCACTTGCCGATGTCGCCGAGCAGGCAGGGCCGCCCGGTGAGCTCCGCCCGCCGGTACACGCCGTCCGAGCAGCTGCGCACCGGGAACGCCTTGAGCATCAGGTCGACCGTGTCCCGGATGGCCCAGACCTTGGTGTAGGGGCCGAAGTAGCGGGCGTCCGTGATGTTGCGGTTGCGCGTCACCATCACCCGCGGGATGCGGTCGCCGAGGGTCACCGCGAGGTACGGGTACGACTTGTCGTCCCGGAACTGCACGTTGAACGGCGGGTTGAACTCCTTGATCCAGGTGTACTCGAGCTGGAGCGCCTCGAACTCGCTGCCGACCACCGTCCACTCGACGCTCGCGGCGGTCGTGACCATGCGGCGGGTGCGCTCGTGCAGGCTCCGCAGCGGCTGGAAGTAGTTGCTCAGCCGCGCCCGCAGGTTCTTCGCCTTGCCCACGTACAGCACGCGCCGGTTCTTGTCACGGAACCGGTACACGCCGGGCTGCGTCGGGATCTCCCCGGCCTTGGGCCGGTAGCTGACGGTCTCTGCCACCCTGCCAGCCTAAGCGGCGCCGCGCGCGGCGGTGTCGCCCTGCAGGATCTCCTTGAGGAAGAAGCCCGTGTGGCTGCCCGGCACGTCCGCGACCTGCTCCGGCGTGCCGGTCGCGATGACCGTCCCGCCGCCCGCGCCGCCCTCCGGACCCATGTCGATGATCCAGTCGGCCGACTTGATGACGTCGAGGTTGTGCTCGATGACGATGACCGTGTTGCCCTTGTCGAGCAGGCCGTTCAGCACCAGCAGCAGCTTGCGGACGTCCTCGAAGTGCAGGCCGGTGGTCGGCTCGTCGAGCACGTACACGCTGCGGCCGTTGGAGCGGCGCTGCAGCTCGGTCGCGAGCTTCACGCGCTGCGCCTCGCCGCCGGAGAGCGTCGTGGCGCTCTGGCCGAGCCGGACGTAGCCGAGGCCGACGTCCACCAGGGTCTGCAGGTAGCGGTGGATGGCCGAGATCGGCTTGAAGAACTCCGCGGCCTCGCTGATCGGCATGTCCAGGACCTCGGCGATGTTCTTGCCCTTGTAGTGCACGGTCAGGGTGTCGCGGTTGTAGCGCGCTCCTCCGCAGACCTCGCACGCGACGTAGACGTCGGGCAGGAAGTTCATCTCGATCTTGATCGTGCCGTCGCCCGAGCACGCCTCGCAGCGTCCGCCCTTGACGTTGAAGCTGAACCGGCCGGGCAGGTAGCCGCGGGCCTTCGCCTCCGGCGTCTCGGCGAACAGGTTGCGGATGCGGTCGAAGACGCCGGTGTAGGTCGCCGGGTTCGAGCGCGGCGTGCGGCCGATCGGCGCCTGGTCGACGTGCACGACCTTGTCCAGGTTCTCGAGCCCGGTCACGGTGCGGTGCTTGCCCGGCAGCTTGCGGGCGCCGTTGAGCTTGTTGGCGAGCACGCGGTACAGGATGTCGTTGACCAGCGAGGACTTCCCGGAGCCGGAGACGCCGGTCACGGCGACGAACGCGCCGAGCGGGAAGTCCACCGTGACCTTCTTGAGGTTGTTGGCCTCCGCGTCCACGACCCGGAGCACGCGCTTCTTGTCGATCTTCCTGCGCTTCTCCGGCACCACGATCTCGCGCCGGCCGGCCAGGTAGTCGCCGGTGAGCGAGTCGGTGTTCGCGAGCAGCTCGTCGTACGAGCCGGAGTGCACGACGTGGCCGCCGTTGACGCCGGCGCCAGGGCCGATGTCGACGATCCAGTCGGCGGTGCGGATGGTGTCCTCGTCGTGTTCGACGACGATGAGCGTGTTACCCAGGTCGCGCAGCGCGACGAGGGTGTCGATCAGCCGGCGGTTGTCGCGCTGGTGCAGGCCGATGCTCGGCTCGTCCAGCACGTAGAGGACGCCGGTCAGCCCGGAGCCGATCTGGGTCGCCAGGCGGATGCGCTGGGCCTCGCCGCCGGAGAGCGTCGCGGCCGCGCGAGCCAGGTCGAGGTAGCTCAAGCCGACCTGGATGAGGAAGTCGAGGCGGATCTTGATCTCGCGCAGCACCTGCGCGCCGATCTTCTGCTCGCGCTCGGTCAGGTGCAGCTTCTCCATGAACGCGCGCGCGTCGCTCAGGCTGAGCAGCGACGCGTCGGCGATGGACGTGCCGTGGATGAGCACGGACAGCACCTCGGGCTTGAGGCGCTTGCCGTTGCACACCGGGCACGGCACCTCGCGCAAGTACTCCGCCCAGCGCGCGCGCTGCGTGTCCGTCTCCGCCTGCAGGTACTGGCGCTCGATGTAGGGCACGACGCCCTCGAAGCCGGAGGTGTACGACATCTCGCGCCCGTAGCGGTTCTTCCAGCGCACCTTGACCTCGAAGTTGTCGCCGTGCAGCACCGCGTCCTGCACGTCCTTCGGCAGCTTCTTCCACGGCGTCTTGAGCGAGAACTTCAGGTCGCGGGCCAGGCCGTCGAGCAGCTTCTCGTAGTAGTTGAACAGGCCCTTGCCCTGGGTGGTCCACGGCACGATGACGCCCTCGGCGATGCTCAGCTCGTCGTCGCCGAGCAGCAGGTCGTCGTCGACGGACATGCGGGTGCCGAGGCCGGAGCACTCCGGACACGCGCCGAACGGCGCGTTGAACGAGAACGTGCGCGGCTCGATCTCGGTGAGCTGGATGGGGTGGCCGTTCGGGCAGGAGAGCTTCTCGCTGAACGACTGCCACGCCGCGGGGCCCTCGCGGTCGACGTAGTTGACCTGCACCAGGCCGTCGGTCAGCCGAAGCGCCGTCTCCAGCGAGTCGGTGAGCCGGCCGAGGATGTCCGGGCCGGCGACCAGGCGGTCCACCACGACCGAGATGTCGTGCTTGTACTGCTTCTTGAGCGTCGGCGGATCGCTCAGCTGGATCTGCTCGCCGTCGACCAGCGCGCGCGAGTACCCGCTGGCGGCCAGCTCCTTGAAGAGGTCGACGAACTCGCCCTTCTTCTGCGAGACGACCGGGCTGACGACCATGTACCTGGTGCCCTGCTCGAGCTCCATCAGCTGGTCGGCGATCTGCTGCACCGTCTGGCGCTGGATCTTCTCGCCGCAGACCGGGCAGTGCGGCACGCCGATGCGCGCCCAGAGCAGACGCATGTAGTCGTATATCTCGGTGATGGTGCCGACCGTCGACCGCGGGTTCCGGTTGGTCGACTTCTGGTCGATCGAGACCGCGGGGCTCAGGCCCTCGATGAAGTCGACGTCCGGACGGTCCACCTGACCGAGGAACTGCCGCGCGTACGCGGACAGCGACTCCACGTACCGGCGCTGCCCCTCCGCGAAGATCGTGTCGAACGCGAGCGACGACTTGCCAGAGCCCGAGAGCCCGGTGAAGACCACGAGCGAGTCGCGCGGGATCTCCAGGTCGACGTTGTGGAGGTTGTGGACGCGCGCTCCGCGCACGCTGAGGTGCGAACCCACGACCTTACCCATGTTCCCCTGACGATTGCTGCTCACTCGTTCCATTCTCCGCTATTTCCGTCCCGCGCCCAGAAGTGTTCGCCCACCGCGCACCCGTTCCGGACACGCACGGCGAATCGAAGCTTTGTTCGAGTCTATCGTGTCCCGGGCAGGATGCGGCCCGCACGCGCGAGCATACGACCGGCCACCGACATTCGGCTGATCAGTCCCCGGGCCGGGTCAGCAGCAGCGCCGCGAGCAGGACCACCAGCCCGGCGATGGCGGCTCCCGAGACGATCGCCAGCCACGGGGCGAGCGGCGGGCGCGCGATCGACAGCAGGACGACCGCGACGGCCTGGACCGGCACCTGGACGGCGATCAGCCGCCGCAACGACGGCAGCAGCACGGCGGGCTGCAGGCGCGCGAGCGCAGGGACGGCGAGGATCCACGAGGCCAGAACGTGGAGAACGTGGACGGCGGCGATCACCGCGAGCAGCCGCGGCGTGAGCCGCCCGGGCTCGAGGAGGGTCGAGAAGGCGAGCACCGCGATGAGGACCCAGGCGACGCGATAGCGGGGCACGGCGACGGCGACAGCGGTGAGCGCGACGGCGATCGCGGGCCACGGCCCGCTCGGCGCCGTGGTGACGGCGAGTGGCACCGCCACCAGGCCGAAGGCGACCCGGAGCGACCACGCGGGGATGGTGCGGCCGAGGTCGGGCGCGGACTCGTCGGGCGCTGGTGCGGGCTCGGTCCACGCCGCCTCGCTCATCGCCGCCTCGCTCATCGCCGCCTCGCCGGGACGGCCATCCTGCGCAGGAGCACGTCCCGCTCCTCCGACGCCCAGACCAGCACCTCGGCGCCCGCTGCGCGCAACCGGTCGAGCCGCAGCCGGCGTTCGAGGTCGACCATCCGCAGCGCCAGCTGGTCGCGGCCCGGCAGGTCGTCGGCGGTCCTGGAGGGCAGCACGTCGACGGCGATCACGCGGTGCCCCGCCGCCCGCCAGGTGAGGGCGAGTCGCGCAGCCTGGTCGTCGAGGAAGGTGGAGAGCACGAACACCACCGCGCCCTGGGCCAGCCGCGGCGCCCTGGCGCGCTCGCTCGCCGAACCGTGCGCGCTCGTGAGCTCCAGCGCGCGCAGCACGCGCTGCAGATGCCGCGCCCCGGCGCGCGGCGGGAGCGCCCTGGCCGGGTCGGAGAGGTCGTCGAAGCCGACGCGGTCCGCCTCGGCCGCGTAGGCGCGGGCGAGGGAGGTCGCCGCCTCGCGCGCGAGGTCGAGCGAGGTGACGCCGGACCGCGGGTACGGCACCGACCAGTCCGCGACGGCGCCCGGGACGTCGTCCCTCGCATCCACCACCAGCTGGACCGCCGCGTCCGAGGTCGCCGTGGTGCGCCGGACGTACAGCTCCCCCGGCCGCTGCGCCAGCCTGGCCGTCGCCTTCCAGTCGATGCGGCGCAGCCGGTCGCCCGGCCGGAACCGGTCGATGTCGCGGAACTCGCCGCCGTCCCCCGGCCGCGACGACACGTGGCCGCCGGTCAGGCCGAGCAGCCGGAGCGGCAGCGGGAGCGAGCGCAACCGTTCCCACCCCGGCCGCACGACCCGCTCGGCGACGGCCGACGCACTCGGCTCGCCCGTCCAGGCGGCGTCCGGACCGATCGCGCGGGCGGCCAGCGACAGGATGCGCTGCGGCCCCGAGTGCGAGACGGCGACCCGGAAGCGCAGTCGCGCAGCCGAGCGGGGGGTGAGGATGGCGTCCTCCGGCGCCCGGTCTGCGCGGGTGACGCGCACGTGCACAGCGTCGGGATCGCCGTCGGTCCGCGCCGACGCCTCGACCGCGACGCGGCCGTCCGGCTGGTCGCCGACGATCGTCGCGGACGTGCGCGCGGCCGCGCCGGCCGGCCGGGAGCCCCATCCCCAGAGCGCGGACAGCAGCAGCGGCGCGGCGACCAGGACCAGCTCGATGCGCGAGAGCACGAACGCGGCGACCAGGCAGATCCCGGCCACGACGGCCGCGGCGATCACCCCGGGACTGAGCGCCCAACCACTGCCGCCGGGCGGCCTCGGCGCGCCGGACTCGCGCGGTGCCGTCATCCGCGGGTCGCCTCCCGCTCCCTGGCGCCGACCGAGGGCGGGCCGGGCACGGTGCCGACGACGTCCGTCACGACCTGCGCGGCGCTGACGCCGCTCGTCCAGGCCTGCACCGTGAGGGTCAGGCGGTGCGCGAGGACCGGCACCGCGACGCGCTTCACGTCGTCCGGGATGACGAAGTCGCGGCCCGACAGCACGGCGAGGGCGCGGGCGACCAGCAGCAGCCCCTGCGAGCCGCGCGGCGACGCGCCGACCTCGACTGACCGGTGCCGCCGTGTCGCCGCCGCGATGGCGACGCAGTAGGCGGCGATGTCCGGGTCGACGTCCACGCGCTCGACCCCGGCCTGCATGGCGAGCAGGGTGGCGGCGTCGGTGACCGGTTCGACGGTCGCGACCTCCTGGCGCCGCGCCACGCGGGCGAGCAACACGCGGGTCTCGCCTTCGGTGTCCGGGTAGCCGACGCTCAGGCGGACCATGAAGCGGTCCAGCTGCGCCTCCGGCAGCGCGTAGGTTCCCTCCGACTCGATCGGGTTCGCCGTCGCCATGACGTGGAACGGCCGCGGCAGCGGGAAGCTGCGGCCCTCGACCGACACCTGGCCCTCCGCCATCGCCTCCAGCAGCGCCGACTGGGTCTTGGGCGAGGTGCGATTGATCTCGTCGGCGAGGAACAGTCCGGTGAACACCGGACCGGGCCGGAACTCGAATTCGGCGGTCGATGGCACGTAGACGAACGACCCGGTGATGTCGGAGGGCAGCAGGTCCGGCGTGCACTGCAGGCGGCGGAAGTCCAGCCCGACGGCGCTCGCGATGCTGCGCGCGGCGAGGGTCTTGCCGAGGCCGGGGACATCCTCGAACAGCACGTGGCCGCCGGCGAGCACGGTCGCGAGCGCGATGTGCAGCGGCTCGCGCATCCCCACGACCACGCTCTCGACGCGCGCGAGGATCTCGGCTCCGAGCCGGGCGACCTCGGGGACGCCGAGCGGCGCGGGCGCGGCGGTGGCGTCGGGGGTGCCGGCGGCGCGCTGGGGGTCGGGATGTGCGGTGTCGCTGCGGGCGGGGTCGTCGGGCATGGCGCTCCAGTCGTCGGTGATGGTCGGGGACGGCGGCGGGTCAGCCCGGAGGGCCGGCGCCCGGGGACGGCGACGCGTCGGCGGCGAGAGCCTCCAGCCTCGCCAGGACGGCGGCCACCTCGGCGGGGCGGGGTGCGGCAGCGCCGCCCTTCCGGAGCATCGCCGCAGCATCCTCGCCGAGCAGGCCGGCAACCGCCGGCTCGGAGCGCGGGTCGTCCAGGTCGACGCCGCGTCGTTCGAGCACGCGGGCGGCGAGACCGCGCAGGCGCCGCACCGCCTCGGGCGACACCCGGCCGCCGCGCGCGCCCAGCGACCAGCCGAGCTGGACGACGTCGCGGCGGGCGCCGGGGCGGGGCGCGGGCACGGCCTGCGGCCAGGTCACGTCCGCCTGGTCGCCGAGCATCGAGAGCAGGCCGCCGAGCGCGAAGATCACCGCGCCGAGCCCGATCGCGTGCGGGGCGTCCATGCCGAAGAACCAGGCGATGGCGCCGATCGCCGCGGCGGCCAGCACGCAGCCGACGGCCCGCCCGATCAGCTGGCGTCGGGTCATCCGGGCGCCCCGCCCGTGTGCGCGCCGGTCCAGGAGGCGCGCAGCGCCTCGATCGCCTCGCGAGCCGCCTCGACATCCGCCGCGGTCACGGGGCCGTCGCCGAAGCGCGCGCGGAGGTAGAGGTCGAGTAGGCGCTGTGCCGCGTCCCGGTCGGCCGCCACCCTGGTCAGCACGCGGGAGACGAACTCCCCCGGCGTCTCCGCGGGGAGGCGCTGCACGCCGGAGTCGGCGGCCCCCTCCTCGAGGCCGAGCCAGGCGCGTTCGATCGCATCCCGCGGCTCGCGCCCTCCGCCCAGCAGGTCGAGAGCATGGTCGAGCCCGCGACGCACCCGCTCGGGGCGCGGCTGCGGACGCGGCTCGGCCGCGACCAGCCCCTCGGTCGAACCGGCCAGAACGCCGAGCGCGTCCGGGACGGGGCGATGGATGCGCCGGCGGACGTACCGCCACACCAGCGCGAGCACGATCACCGTCACGAGCACCGTCAGCGCGAAGACGACCCAGCGCAGATCGATCCGGGTCTCCTCGACGACCTCCCGCGGAGCGGGCGTGCCGGTCGCCTCGTCCGCACCGGTGCGCGGCCCCAGATCGGCTGTCGGGACGGCGAAGCGCATCCCGGTGAAGGCGGGCACGCCCTGGAAGGCGAGCGCGAGGGCAGCGGCGACCAGGAGGACGCCGCCGGCGGCGATCATCCCCCACCGCTGCCGCGTCCGCGCCGCCTTCGAACCCACCCTGCCACCGTAGCGCCCGGCAGACCGCAGCGCGCGGCAGACCGCAGCGCGCGGCCGGCGGCACCTCCCGGCGGCCGGTCAGCCCAGGTGTCCGGCCTTCTCCATCTGCCGCAGGTCGCGCTTGAGGTCGGACAGCTCGTCGCGCAGACGAGCCGCGAGCTCGAACTTGAGCTCCCCCGCGGCCGCGAGCATCTGCTGGTTGAGGTCCGCGATCAGGCCCTCCAGCTCCGCGGCGCCCTGAGCGGCGATGCCGCCGTTGCGCAGGTTCGGCGTCGGGCTCTTGCGCTTCTGCTCACGACCCGCGAGCATCCGCGCCGTGTCCGCCTCCTCCCTGGCGAGCACGTCCGTGATGTCGGCGATGCGCTTGCGGAGCGGCTGCGGGTCGATGCCGTTGGCACGGTTGTACTCGAGCTGCAGCTCGCGGCGGCGATCGGTCTCCTCGATGGCGTTCTTCATCGAGTCGGTCAGCACGTCCGCGTACATGTGCACCTGCCCGGACACGTTGCGGGCGGCGCGGCCGATCGTCTGGATGAGCGACGTGGACGAGCGCAGGAAGCCCTCCTTGTCGGCGTCCAGGATCGCGACGAGCGACACCTCGGGCAGGTCGAGCCCCTCGCGCAGCAGGTTGATGCCGACGAGCACGTCGTAGAGGCCGGAGCGCAGCTCGGTGAGCAACTCGACGCGACGCAGGGTGTCCACGTCCGAGTGCAGGTAGCGCACGCGGACGCCCGCCTCCGCGAGGAAGTCCGTGAGCTCCTCCGCCATCTTCTTCGTGAGCGTGGTGACGAGCACGCGCTCGTCGCGCTCGACGCGCACGCGGATCTCCTCGAGCAGGTCGTCGATCTGGCCCTTGGTCGGCTTCACGACGATCTCCGGGTCCACCAGGCCGGTCGGGCGGATGATCTGCTCGACGATGCCGTCGGCGATGCCCAGCTCGTACTGCCCCGGCGTCGCCGAGAGGTACACGGTCTGGCCGACGCGCTCCTTGAACTCGTTCCACTTGAGCGGCCGGTTGTCCATCGCGCTCGGCAGCCGGAAGCCGTGCTCGACCAGCGTGCGCTTACGGGACGCGTCGCCCTCGTACATCGCGCCGATCTGCGGGACCGTGACGTGCGACTCGTCGATGACGACGAGGAAGTCGTCGGGGAAATAGTCGAGGAGGCAGTGCGGAGCCTCGCCCGGCTGCCTGCCGTCGATGTGCCGCGAGTAGTTCTCGATGCCGGAGCAGAAGCCGATCTGCTCCATCATCTCGATGTCGAACTGGGTGCGCATCCGCAGGCGCTGCGCCTCCAGCAGCTTGCCCTCGCGCTCCAGCTCGACCAGCCGGTCGTGCAGCTCCGTCTGGATGGTACCGATCGCGCGCTGCATGGTCGCCGGGCTGGCGGCGTAGTGCGTGGCGGGGAACACCGAGACCGCGTCCATCTTCGCCAACACCTCGCCCGTGAGCGGGTGCAGCGAGTACAGCGCCTCGATCTCATCGCCGAACAGCTCGATCCGGACCGCGTGCTCCTCGTACATCGGGATGATCTCGATCGTGTCGCCGCGGACCCGGAACTTGCCGCGCGAGAAGTCGACGTCGTTGCGCTCGTACTGCATGCCGACGAACCGGCGGATGAGCGCGTCCCTGCCCACGGTCTCGCCCACCTGGAGCGCGACCATCGCCTCGAGGTACTCCTCCGCCGCGCCCAGGCCGTAGATGCAGGAGACCGTGGAGACCACGATCACGTCGCGCCGGCTCAGCAGCGAGTTGGTGGTGGAGTGCCGCAGCCGCTCCACCTCGGCGTTGATCGAGGAGTCCTTCTCGATGAAGGTGTCCGTCTGCGGGACGTACGCCTCCGGCTGGTAGTAGTCGTAGTACGAGACGAAGTACTCGACGGCGTTGTTGGGCAGCAGCTCGCGGAACTCGTTCGCCAGCTGCGCGGCCAGCGTCTTGTTGTGCGCGAGCACGAGCGTCGGACGCTGCACCTGCTCCACGAGCCAGGCCGTCGTCGCCGACTTGCCGGTTCCCGTCGCGCCGAGCAGCACCACGTCGGTCTCACCCGCATTGATGCGGGACGCGAGCTCGGCGATGGCCTTGGGCTGGTCGCCGCTCGGCTCGTACTCGCTGACGACCTCGAACGGGCGGACGAGACGGGTTGGTTCCATGCTTCCAGTGTAGGAAGCACCACCGACATCCCCGCCCGCTCTCGCTCACAGCGGAATGCGGCCGCCGCCGCAAGCGAGTGACCCCATTCGGAACGATCGGCCCTGCTCGAGCATCCGCGCGACGTACCGAACAGGCACAGTCGCGGGCCGGGGGTGGCGCGCTACGCGTTCGTGCGCAGGCGGTCCCAAAGGGCGTCCACCTGCTCGAGCGTGTGATTGAGGGATCCGTCGGTGTCGATCACCACGTCGGCGACGGCGAGGCGCTCCTCGTCGGACGCCTGCGATCGGATCCGGCGCTCGGCCTCCGCCTCGGCCATCCCGCGCAGCTCGACCAGGCGGCGGATGCGCGTCGCCGCGTCGGCGTGCGCGACGACGACCAGGTCGAACGGATACTCGTTCGCCGACTCGACCAGGAGCGGGACGTCGTAGACCACGACCGCATCCGGGTCGGCGTCGGCCGCGGCCTGGAACCGCGCGGTGGACTCGCGCAGCACGGCCGGGTGCGTGATCGCGTTCAGCGCCCGCAGCTTCTCGGCGTCGCCGAACACGATCGCGCCGAGCGCCGGCCGGTCGAGGCTCCCGTCGGCGGCGATCACCCCCTCGCCGAACACGCGCGCGATCTCGGCGAGGGCCGGCGTCCCGGGCTCCACGACCTCGCGGGCGATCCGGTCCGCGTCGACGACGACCGCGCCGTGCGAGGCGAGGCGGGAGGCGATGGTCGATTTTCCGGAGGCGATCCCGCCCGTGAGTCCGATCAGCTGCACCCGTCCACCCTATCCACCCGTGCCCCTCGGGGATCCGGGTGCGCACAGGAGCGGGCGTTAACGCCGGAACGGCCGGTCCCGAAGGGCCGGCCGTTCCGTGAGACGGATCTCAGTTGTTGGAGCTGAGCTTCTCGCGCAGAGCCGCGAGCGACTCGTCGTCGGCGAGGGTGCCACCCGAGCCCGAGTCGGAGGAGTACGACGAGGTACCGCTGTCGGCGGCAGCCTCCTCGAGACCCTTCGCGACCTGGCGCTTGTGGGCCTCCCAGCGAGCCTGGGCGGCGGCGTACTGCTGCTCCCACTCGTCGCGCTGGGTCTCGAAGCCTTCCTTCCACTCGTTGGTCTCCGGGTCGAAGCCCTCGGGGTACTTGTAGTTCCCCTGCTCGTCGTACTCGGTGACCATGCCGTAGAGGGCGGGGTCGAACTCGGTGCCCTCGGGGTCGACGCCCTCGTTGGCCTGCTTGAGGCTGAGCGAGATGCGGCGACGCTCGAGGTCGATGTCGATGACCTTGACGAAGACCTCGTCGCCGACCGACACGACCTGCTCCGCGAGCTCGACGTGCTTGCCGGAGAGCTCGGAGATGTGCACCAGACCCTCGATGCCGTCCGCGACGCGGACGAACGCACCGAACGGGACCAGCTTCGTGACCTTGCCCGGCGCGACCTGACCGATCGCGTGGGTGCGGGCGAAGACCTGCCACGGGTCCTCCTGGGTCGCCTTGAGCGACAGCGAGACGCGCTCGCGGTCCAGGTCGACCTCGAGGATCTCGACGGTGACCTCCTGGCCGACCTCGACGACCTCGGAGGCGTGCTCGATGTGCTTCCAGGACAGCTCGGAGACGTGCACGAGGCCGTCCACGCCGCCCAGGTCGACGAACGCGCCGAAGTTGACGATCGAGGACACGACGCCCTTGCGGACCTGGCCCTTGTGCAGGTTGTTGAGGAACGTGGTGCGGGACTCCGACTGAGTCTGCTCCAGGAGCGCGCGACGCGACAGGACCACGTTGTTGCGGTTCTTGTCGAGCTCGAGGATCTTCGCCTCGATCTCCTGACCCAGGTACGGGGTCAGGTCGCGGACGCGGCGCAGCTCGATGAGCGAGGCCGGGAGGAAGCCGCGGAGGCCGATGTCGACGATCAGGCCGCCCTTGACGACCTCGATCACCGTACCGGTGACGACGCCGTCGGCTTCCTTGATCTTCTCCACGTCGCCCCACGCGCGCTCGTACTGCGCACGCTTCTTGGACAGGATGAGGCGGCCTTCCTTGTCCTCCTTCTGGAGAACGAGCGCCTCGACGGTGTCGCCGACCTCGACGACCTCGGTGGGGTCGACGTCGTGCTTGATGGAAAGCTCGCGGGAGGGGATGACACCCTCGGTCTTGTAACCGACGTCGAGGAGGACCTCGTCGCGGTCGATCTTGACGACGGTGCCTTCGATGAGGTCTCCGTCGTTGAAGAACTTCAGCGTCTTTTCGACCGCGGCAAGAAAGTCCTCAGCGGACCCGATGTCGTTGACGGCGACCTGCTTCGGCGCCTTGTCGGTCGTTGCGGTTGTCATGTAGTGGATGCTCCGTAATGGACAGAAATCAGGCCGGACGCGAACAGTGTCTGTTGTCTTCCGCGCACGGCAGGCGGATGTGGATGTCACACAGGTGACGTTCTAGTCTACCGACTGGCCGTGCCGCGCAGCAACTCGCGTGCGCCGACGATGTCGCGCAGCGCGGGCTCCAGCTCCGGGAAGGCGAAATCGTAGCCCGCCTCCAGCAGCCGCTCCGGCAGCACCCAGCGGCTCTTCAGCACCAGCTCGGTCTCGGTGCGGATGACCGCGGAGCCGATCTCGAGCATCCAGCGGTAGGCGGGCAGCCCGACCGGGACGCCGAGGACCCGCCGGAGCGTCGCCATCATCGTGCGGTTGTCGCTCGGGTTAGGCGCGGCGATGTTCACCGGGCCGGCGATGTCCTCGCGGCCCCGCAGGAACTCGATCGCGCCGAGCACGTCGCGGATGTGCACCCAGCTGAACTTCTGCCGGCCGCCGCGGGCGCGGAACTCGTGGAAGGTGCCGGCGTTGCGCCTGGCCGTCGTCGCGAACCAGCGGCCGTCGCGCTGCGGGCCGCCGAGCCCGAACCGGGTGAGCATCATCAGCGGGACGAGCGCGGAGCCGTCGCCGAGGACGATCGCCATGCGCAGCGCCACTCGGCGGGTGCCCGGCAGCTCGCCCGCGAAGAACTCGCGCTCCCAGGCCTTCGCGACGTTCACCGAGAAGCCCGTGCCGAGCTCGCCGGTCGACTCGGTCATCGGCCGGTCCTCCGCGTGCCGGTAGATCGTCGCGGTCGACGCGTTGAACCAGAGCGGGGGCGGCGCGTCGGAGGCGGCGATCGCTTCCCGGAGCGCGCGCGTCGTCTCCAGCCGGGAGCGGAAGATCTCGGCCCGCTCGGCGTCGCCGTACCGGCAGTTCACGCTCTTGCCCGCGAGGTTGATCACGAGGTCGGCGCCGGACACGGCCGCACGGATGCCGGCGGCGTCGTCCCAGCGCACGTCCGCTCCGGAACGCCCGATCAGCCGGACGGTCGCGCCCTGCGCGCGGTAGTGCTCCGCCAGGTAGCGTCCGATGAACCCGGACGCGCCCGCGATGACGATGCGTTCGCCCACTCACTCCCCCGGTGCGATGTCGTAGCGGAACGTCCCCGCGTACTGGTACAGCCTACCGAGCAGCGGATGCGCGACCACGATCGAGACGTGCTGCGCGTCGTGCGCCTCGTCCCAGCGCTCGGTGAGCACGACGACCGGCGCGATCCCGCGCGGGAGCGGGAGGCGCAACCGTCCGGCGCACAGCACGACCCGGGTGGAGGCGAGCCGCAGCCCGCCGTCGACCACCCGGGCACGGAACACCGCCTCCGCCCGCACCGGCGAGCCGAGCCGGTCCACCAGCGCGCCGTCCCGCACGCCGATCTCGTCCCGCATCACGCGCGAGCGTCCCCGCAGCGCGAAGACGCGCTCGGCGCGCACGGCGGGCGAGCCCTCCGCGCCCGTCGCCGGCACGTTGCTGACCGTGAACGGGACCCGGCGCTGCCAGACCGGGAACAGCACGCCGGAGCGGGCGAAGACCGCCAGCACCGGCCACAGCCAGCGGCGGGGCGTGCCGACGGTGTCGAACACGCCCCGCCCGCGCCCGGTGGACCCGGCGGGGATGGCGTCGAAGTACGCGCGCAGGCGCGGGTGCAGCTCGTCGAAGTCGGCTCCGAGCACTGCGCGGTACGGGGACGTCATCCGGCGGCGCTCAGTCGAGCAGCGCGGCCTTGAGCGTGTCCAGGCCGACGCCGCCGATGTCGAGCGCCTTCTTGTGGAACGCCTTGATGTCGAACGCGTCGCCCTCGCGGCGCGCGTACTCGTCGCGCAGCTGCTCCCAGATCCGCTGGCCGATCTTGTACGACGGCGCCTGGCCAGGCCAGCCGAGATAGCGGTTCACCTCGAACCGCACGAAGCCGTCGTTCATGTTCACGTTGTCGGCGAGGAAGCCGAACGCGTAGTCGCCGGTCCAGGGACCGGAGCCGTCCGGCAGCTGCTTCTCCAGGTGGACGCCGATGTCGAGCACGACGCGGGCGGCGCGCATCCGCTGGCCGTCCAGCATCCCCAGCCGGTCGGCCGGGTCGTCCAGGTAGCCGAGCTGCTCCATCAGGCGCTCCGCGTAGAGCGCCCAGCCCTCGGCGTGCCCCGAGGTGCCGGCGATGCGGCGCCACGAGTTCAGCTGCGCCTTGTTGTAGGTGGCCTGCGCGATCTGCAGGTGGTGGCCGGGGACGCCCTCGTGGTACACGGTGGTCAGCTCACGCCAGGTGTCGAACTCGGTCACGCCCTCCGGCACGCTCCACCACATCCGGCCGGCGCGGGCGAAGTCGTCGCTCGGGCCGGTGTAGTAGATGCCGCCCTCCTGGGTCGGCGCGATCATGCACTCCAGCCGGCGGATCTCGGCGGGGATGTCGAAGTGCGACGTGCCGAGTTCCTCGATCGCGCGGTCGCTGGTCTCCTGCATCCAGCGCTGCAGCGCATCGGTGCCGTGCAGCTTGCGGCTGGCGTCGCCGTCGAGGAACGCGATGGCCTCGTGCACGGACGCGCCGGGCTTGATCTCGTTCGCGATGGACTCCTGCTCGGCGACCATCCGCGCGAGCTCCTCGATACCCCACTCGTAGGTCTCGTCGAGGTCGACGGTGGCGCCGAGGAAGTCGCGGGAGGCGAGCGCGTAGAGCTCGCGGCCGACGGCGTCCTTCTGCGGGGCGTGCGGGGCGAGCTCGTCCTTGAGGAAGCTCGCGAGCTTGGCGTAGGCAGCGGCGGACTCCCGCGCACCGGCCGCGAGATCGCTCTTCAGGGTGTCGGGGAGCTCGGCGTCGCCGGCCTTCGCGGAACCGGTGAACTCGAAGAAGAAGCCGGTGTCCGCCACCTGCTTGTTCGCCTGCGCGAGCACCTCGCGCACCTGGCGGATGGCCGGGACGTTGCCGGCGGCGATGCCGCTGCGCAGCGTCTCGATGTAGCCGTCCATCGCGGCCGGCAGGTTGTGCAGGCGCTTGGCGACGTTCGACCAGTCCTCCTCGGTGTCGGTGGGCACCAGGTCGAAGATGTCGCGGAGCTCCTGGGCCGGCGAGGCGATCACGTTCAGGTCGCGCTGGTTGAAGCCGGCCTCGTGCTTCTCGACGGTGAGCTGGAGGTCCCTGGCGAGGTCCATCTTGGTGACGCGGTCGATCTCGTCCACGGGCTCGGCGGCCTGGACCTTGGCCAGCGTCTCCTTCACCTTGGCGACGGCGGCCTCGGCGCCGGCCGGGGAATGGTCGGCGTACTCGCCCTCGCGACCGGGACGGCCGAGCCAGACGTGGTACTCCGGATACAGCTCGAGTTGGGTGTCGACCCACTCCTCAGCGATCGTGTCGATCGGAGTGGGTTCGCGCTTCTCTGCGTTCGTCATGCCCCGAGCCTATTTCGACCCCCGCCCGCGAGCCCAGGAAAAACGCGCGGAATCCGCTCGAATCGCGACGGGTTTCCTGGGCTCGGCGGCTGCGGAGGCGGGCGGGGTGGGGGGGCGGGGTC
>NZ_JBQCGZ010000029.1:0-45971 GCF_051955155.1 Leifsonia sp. | reverse complement strand
TGTGCAGGCCGAACATCCCCGCCCCCATGATCTCGGCGCCGATCCCCTCGAAGAATGCGGCCGCGTAGCGCTCGTCCACTCCCGTCGTGCCGGCGCCGGTGGTGTCCCCGAAGATCCGGGCGCGGAAGGTGCGGGTGGCGGTATATGCGGCCGTCAGGCGGCCCCAGTCCGGGCCCATCGGGTCGTCGGGCGTGGCGTCGGCGGCGTCGGGCGTGTAGCCGTCGAGCGAGGCGAAGAGGTCCATGCGGACGCGGGTCATCTCAGTGCTCCTTGTCGGTTGTGCGGATCAGGTGGATGCCGAGCCGGTCGGCCTGGTGCTCCGCGGGCGTGCGCTGCTCGCCGAGCCAGAGGTGGAGCACGTCGAGGGCTCCCGGCCGGAGGGTGACGGTGCGCACCCTCCCGTGCTTCTCGGAGGTGATGACGCCCGCGTCCTCGAGCACCCGGAGGTGCTGCAGGAACGACGGCAGCGCCATCGCGAACGGCTCCGCGAGCTCGGACACGACCGCGGGCGCCTTCGCCAGCCGCTCGACGACCGCGCGACGCGTCGGGTCGGCGAGCGCGCGGAGCACGCCGTCGAGCTGGTCGTGATAGTTAGGCACGTACCTAACTATACGGCGGACGGCGCCTGTGTCAACGGCGAGTTCGCTCGGGAGTCGCTCGCACCGTGAGCTCTGTGTTTGTCGCTGACCTGATCCGTCCGCCAGGTCGTCCATCGGCGGCCTCTCTCACGCTGGCCGGCAGCCGTAGCCTGGTCACATGGATGTTCTGTTCGTGGTGCTGCCCGAGGTCAACCTGCTGGATCTGTCCGGTCCCGCGCAGGTGTTCTCGGCGGCCGCCGCGCTCGGAGCGGACTACCGGCTGCGCTGGGTCGCGGCGGAGGACGGCGTCGTCAGCGCTCAGGGCCTGGCGCTCGCCGGCCTCGAGCCGCTGGCCGGGGCGGCCGCCGACGGGAGCGCGCTGGTCGTCGTCCCCGGTCCCGACCTCGCTGCCGTCGTGCGGCGGACGGGCGAGCGTGAGCTCGTGGCGCCCGAGGTGCTGGAGTGGATCCGGCGCGCCGACGCGGCGGGCGCGCGGGTGGCCTCGGTGTGCACCGGCGCGGTCGTGCTGGGGGACGCCGGGCTGCTCGACGGCCGGCGGTGCACGACGCACTGGAGCGCGGTCGGCGCGATGCGGGAGCGGTATCCCGCCGCGCACGTCCTCGACGACGTGCTGTTCGTGCACGACGGACCAGTGAGCACGAGCGCCGGGATCGCGTCGGGCATCGACCTCGCGCTGTCGCTGGTCGAGGCCGACCGCGGGCCGGCGTTCGCGGCCGCCGTGGCCAGGGAGCTGGTGGTCTACACGCGCCGCAACGGGTCGGCCGCGCCGCTCAGCCCGTTCCTCGCCCACCGCGATCATCTCGACCCGGTCGTGCACGCGGTGCAGGACATCCTCGCCGCCGACCTGGCCGGCGCACATCCGCTCGCGGAGCTCGCCGCGCGCGCGCACCTCTCCCCGCGCGGGCTCAGCCGCGCGTTCGTCGCCGCGACCGGGCTCACGCCCGCCCAGTACCAGACCGAGCTGCGGCTCGGGCACGCCCGGACGCTCCTGCGCGGGTCTGCGCTCACGGTCGAGGAGATCGCGCAGGCCTGCGGCTACGCCGACCCTCGGCACTTCCGGCGCATGTTCGGTGCGCACGAGGGCGTGTCGCCTTCCGCGTACCGTCTGGCCGCGGCCTGAGCGATCCCCCTTCTCTTCCTCTTCCCTTCTCCCCGCACACCCTCAGGAGCCCCGCCATGCCCAGAATCGTCTCCG
Organism: Leifsonia sp.; assembly: GCF_051955155.1. Classification (NCBI taxonomy): domain Bacteria; kingdom Bacillati; phylum Actinomycetota; class Actinomycetes; order Micrococcales; family Microbacteriaceae; genus Leifsonia; species Leifsonia sp. The sequence goes on along the minus strand of NZ_JBQCGZ010000029.1, from coordinate 44,177 downwards.
CCCTGCTGACCGCCGCGCTCGGGGTCCTGCTCGGCGTCGCCGCCCTCGCCGCGATCCTGGGCGGCGGTTTCGCCGTGACGATGGCGCGCGACTTCCAGGTCCCGACGGGAGCGGCGGCGACGGCGGCGCGCCTGCCGGCCCCCGCGGCCGCCCCGGCCGGCGACCGCATCCCCGTCGCGGTGCTCCTCGGCGCAGGCGGGTCGGTGGCGACGGACGCGCTCGGACCGTACGAGGTGCTGGCCCGGTCGCCGCGGTTCCAGGTCTACACGGTCTCGGTGCGGCGCGAGCCGGTCGCGCTGTCCGGCGGGCTGGCCATCCTGCCGGACTACTCCGTCCACGACGTCGTGTCCGGCGCCGCGCCCGAGCCCGCTGTGGTGGTGGTCCCAGCGATGGCGGACCCCGACGGCGCCGCCGAGGCGCCGCTGCGCGCCCTGATCGAGCGGACCGCGCAAGGCGGGAACGCCGTGCTCGGCGTGTGCGCCGGTGCGCGCGTGCTCGCCGCGACGGATGTGCTCGACGGGAAGCGGGCGACCTCGTTCTGGTCGGACATCCCCGGGTTGCGCTCGACGCATCCCGAGACCACCTGGGAGGATGGCGTCCGCTGGGTGCAGGACGGCATGGTCCTCACCACCGCGGGTGTGAGCTCGGGCATCGCCGGGGCCCTCCACCTGGTGGAGCGGTACGTTGATGCGGCGGAGGCGACCCGGATCGCGGCGGCCATCGGCTATCCGGCCTGGCGACCGGGGCCGGCGGAGACGATGCCGGTCAACACGGTGGCGCTCGCCGACTACCCCTACCCGCTGGCGGCGACGCTGCCGTGGTTCCAGCCGACCTACGGCCTCGCGCTGGCGGACGGCGTCGACGAGATCGGCGTCGCCGCGGCGGCCGAGCTGTACGGGGGCGCCGCGTTCCTCGCCCACGTGGTGCCCGTCGCCGACGGCGGCAGCGTCCGCACGGCGCACGGCCTCACCCTGCTGACCACGCCGCGCGCGGAGGCCGGCCGGTTCGACCGCGAGATCACGCCCGGCGGACGGAAGCCGGGGGAGTCGGCGTTCGAGCCCGTGCTGAGGGACATCGCGCGGCAGGCGGGCGAGCACGTCGCGCGGACCGCGGCGAAGTACATCGAGTACCCGGTCGGCGCGCTGCCGGCCGGAGGGGCGCTGCCGGCACGGCTCGCGCTGCTCGGCTCCGGGGCGGTCGTGATGTCGGTGGCGGTCGGGTTGATCCCGTGGGCGGTGCGGCGGGTGCGGCGGCTGCGACCGATGCGGCGTGCGGCGCGGTCCGGCTGCGTGGGGTGACGACGGCCTCCGGTCTTTCGCCGCGCGCCGCCGCGTCAGGCCCGCTGCTCCGCGATGTGGACGTGGACCTCGGTCCGCTCCTCGGCCATCGTCCAGAGCCGGCGGGCGATGTCGGCGGGGTCGATCGCCGTCGGGCCGGCGTGGGGAGAGCCCTTCACCGAGCCGTTGATGACGACCTCGCCGACGTACACGCCCTCCTCGCGCAGGCGCGCGGCGAGCAGCCCGACGAGCTTCGTCTTGGCGGTGCACTCGAGCGCGACACCGTCGCCGCCGAACGAGACGGCGTACGCGTCGATGGCGTCGTCCTGCAGGCCGAGCGCGCCGTTGACGACGAGGACGGCGCCGGTGCCCGCCCGGAGGTCGTCGCGCGTCGCCTGGACGGCGGTGAGCAGCCCGGCGACGCCGATGTCGAAGACGTGGGCGACCCGCTCCGCGTCGCTGGCGAGGACGTCGTCAACGACGACGCTCCGGTAGGCGGTCAGCGCGAGCGCGGTCACCGGCCCGAGTTCGCTGCGGATGCGCTCGAGCGTGCCGCGGAGGGACGCCGGGTCACTCGCGTCGCCCACGAACGGCCGTGCGGAGACCCCGGCGGCGCCGAGCTCCGCCACGCCGGCGTCCAACCGGCCGGCGTCGCGGCCGATGACCGCGACCGACCAGCCCCTCCCTCCGAACTCCCGGGCGATGGCGTGGCCGTTTCCGGGACCGTAACCGATGACGACGAGCAGAGGCATGATCTCACTCCAGGGGACGGGCGGCGCTCCGGGTGAGCGGCGCTGGGCCCAACGTAGCATTAAGCGGAATAGGAAGATCCGTATCCGTTTATTCGATAGGATGGCGGGCATGAGCACCCCAGCACCCTCCGGCCGGCGACCGCGGGCCGACGCGGAACGCAATCGTCGGCGCATCCTCGACGCCGCGACCCGGGTGTTCGCGGAACGCGGCCCTGCGGCGACGCTCGGCGACGTCGCGACGGCGGCGACGGTCGGGATCGGCACCATCTACCGCAAGTTCCCGGACAAGCAGGCGCTCCTGGACGCGCTCTTCGAGGACAGGATCGACGCCATCATGCGGGTGGTCGACGAGGCCGCGGAGCTCGCGGATCCCGGCGAGGCCTTCCGCGCGTACCTCGTCGGCATGATCGGGCTGCACGCCGCCGACCGCAGCCTGGCCACGGTGCTGTTCGCCCCCGGCCGCTACGACCGCTTCCCGCCGGAGCTGAGCGACCGGCTCGGGGCCACCGCCGACCGTCTGATCGCCGACGCGGTCGCGGCCGGGGAGCTCCGTCCCGGCTTCACCCGCCAGGACACCATCGCCCTCGCCGCGATGGTCAGCACCATCGCGCTCGCCTCCCGCGAGGACGATCCCGAGCTGTGGCGCCGCTACGCGGACATCGTGGTGAACGGGACGCGCGCGACCGCCGGCGCTGCCCCGCTCGCTCCGGAGCCGCCCGGGTTCCGGGCGATGACGGAAGCGCTCAGCCGGGTGCTCTGATCCGACGGCCGCCGACGAAGGCTATCGCCGATAAGCATCAGCCTGCTAGGGTCGGCGCATGCCCCAGCCTCCCCGCACGGACAGGCGCGCGATCGTGGCCGCCACGATCGGGCTCCTCGACGAGGTCGGGCTCGAGAAGGTCTCGCTGCATGCGATCGCCGCGCGCCTCGGGGTCAAGCAGCCCGCGCTCTACCACCACTTCGACAGCAAGGCGGCGCTGATGGCGGCCGTGGCAGACGAGGTGCTCGACCGGTACCACACCGACCGCCTCCCGGACGCCGGCGAGGCGTGGGACGCGTTCGTGATCCGCAATGCGCGCAGCCTCCGCCGGGCGATGCTCTCGGTTCGCGACGGCGCCCGGCTGATCTCCTCGGCGGGGAGCAGGGTGCCGGAACAGGGCAACGCGATCGCCAAGGTCGACCTGCTGGAGCGCGCCGGGTTCGACGGCAGGACGGCGGTGCTGGCGCTGATCGCCGTGTCCCGCTACACGATCGGGGCGGCCCTGGAGGAGCAGGCGAGCCGATCGAACCCGTCGCTCGCCGACAGCGCCGACGGTCTCGAGGGGACGGACGACCGCGCGGCCCGCTTCGGCCGGACCCTCCGCGCCGCGGCTGCCGCCGGCGCCGACGGGGAGTTCGAGCTCGGCCTCACCGCGCTCGTCAGGGGCCTCGACGACAGCAGGGAAGACGACAGCAGGGGACACGACGGCAGGGAAAAGAGAGAAGGGAACGCACCATGAAACTCACCGTCAGTCTGCAGGTCACCGTCGACGGCGTCGCCCAGGCCAACGGCGGCAACGACGAGCGGCTCGACCCCGGCTTCACCCGCGGCGGCTGGGCGGTCGGCGTCGGCGACGCGGAGGCGGCCGGCTACATCCTCGAGACCTGGCGACGGCCGGACGCCTTCCTGCTCGGGCGCAAGACGTTCGATCTGTTCGAGACCTACTGGGGCGCGCGCCGCGACGACGGGGGCTTCGGGGAGGCCATCAGTTCCCGGCCGAAGTACGTCGCGTCCAGCACGCTGACCGCCCCGGCCTGGGAGCACACGACCGTGCTCTCCGGCGACCTCGCCGCGCAGCTCCGGGAGCTGAAAGCCGCCTCGGCGGGGGAGCTGCTCGTCGTGGGCAGCGTCGCCCTCGCGCGCTGGCTGCTCGAGCAGGAGCTGGTGGACGAGCTGAACCTGATCCAGTTCCCCGTCATCGTCGGCCAGGGCGACGCCGTCCTCCCGCGCGACGGCCGCGACTTCGCGCTCGACCTCACGGACGCGCGCGTCTTCCCGAGCGGGATCGTCGCCCTGACCTACGGCGTCGGCGGGCGGCCGCGGTACGTCTGAACGAGAAGGGGGTCGACGGCGGCCGGGCTCTAGCCGACGCCGGCGCCGTCGCTCGACGCCGCGAGCAGAGGGACGATCACGTCGCTGATCGGCGTGGGGATGCCGTGCCTGCGGCCGAGGCGTCGCACGACACCGTTGCGCGCGTCCCACTCGAGCGGCCGGCCGGCCTCCCGGTCGGCGAGGATCGACGTGCCCAGGTCCGCAGGGAACGACCGGAACCGGGCCAGCAGCTCGGCGGGCACGTCGTCGTCCAGCGCAGCCCCCTCGGCGCGGGCGACGGCGAGGCACTCGCGCAGGTAGTCCAGCGCGAGTCCCGCGATGTCGTCCCTGCGGAACATCCCCGCCCGGCGGCCGGTCAGCACCATGAGCCCGGCGACCGCGTTCTGGAGAAGCTTGCGCCAGGCGACGGATGTGAAGTCGGCGGCCGGCTCCACCTCGCACCAGCTGCCGTTCAGCGCTTGACGCACGACCTCCGACGCCGGATCGTCCGGCAGCGTCAGGCGCGCGTCGCCGCGCAGCAGGACCGACCCGTCCGGCTGCGTCTCGGCGGGGAACCACACCACAGAGGGGACGATCCGCGCCCCGGGGGCGATCGGCTCGAGCGCCGCGAGCTGCTCGACGCCGTTCTGCAGGACGCAGACCACCGTCCGCGGCCCGACCAGCGCGGACAGCCACGGGGACGCCGCGGCGAGCTGCGTCGTCTTCACGGCGAGGAAGACGAGCTCGGCCGGCCGGTCGACCGTCGCCGGGTCGGTGAGGACCGGACCGGGCACGACGGTGTCGCGACCGTCGCGGCGCAGCACGAGGCGATCGCGGGCGGTCCGCCCGCAGAGCCGGACGGGCCGGCCGGCCTCGTGCAAGGCCGCCGCGACGGTGGTCCCGATCGCGCCGGGGCCGATCAGGGCGATCGTGCCGGGGGAGGGGACCGAGGAGACGGAGGCGGGCGCTGCCGCTGCGGGTCGGGGGTCGGCGGGGCTCATGCCCACCACCCTAGGCGGCAGCGCCTCGCTGCGGTCGGGAGGCAGGGCTCATCGCCCGCAGCGCCCGCTCCACGCGTGCTCGACGGGCGGCGGGACGGGCGCCGACCGGCGGCGCGGGTCGATCTCGTGCAGCGTGACGAGCGAGCGGACCGGGATCGCGACGAGGTCGCCCAGCCGGAGATCGGCCGGGAGGTCGACGTCGCGGCCGGCCGCGATCACGCGCCGCGCGGGCGCGGAGGTGACCCTGCCGAGCAGGCGGGCGTGCTCGACCAGCGCGCCCACCGCCTCCACATCGGCGTCGAACCACACGGCCCGGGAGCCGCCGGAGCGCTCCTCGATGTGCTGGACGCGCGTGACGATCACGGACGACGTCTCGCCGGTGTGCACGCACGGCGTCCCGCACCATCCCGCCAGGCTCACCATCGAGACGCCGCCGACGACGAGGTCGTCGACGGCCGCGAGCGTGTGCTCCGGCCAGTCCGCGCGGTGAAGCGGCTCCGGGAGGGTCCGGCGCAGGGTGGGGAGGATGCGGGTGAGGGTCACCTCCCCGGTCTACGGGACGGGTCGCTGCGCCGCAGCGATGCTCACGGAACCCATGCGGCGCCGGGCGGAAACGACACGGGACCCTGACGGCCGGGCGCGCGTCCGGACGCGACCAGCCCGCGCCGGAGCGGAACGCTCAGTCGCGCGCCTCGTGGATGTCCCGCGCCTTGACCGTGCGGTACGTGGTCACCGGATGCGTCCCGAGCACGATCTTGCCGCGCGCGTGCAGACGCTGCAGGTCGTCGTAGGCGGAGACGATGTCCGTGAGCGGGTAGAAGCCGGAGACGAGCAGCGTGAACGCGCGCTCGTCCGCGAGTCGGGCGAGGCGCTCGAGCTGCGCCGTACCGCGCGCGACGGAGGCGGGATCGTCCAGCAGCAGGCGCAGCTCGGTGTCCCGGCGGTCCTCGCTGGACCGGTACCGGGCCGGAGGTACGCCGAGCGCCGCGGCGAGGGCGCGGCCGTCCTGGCCGAAGTTGTCGATCAGGGCGGTGACGCCCTCCGGCGCCTTCTCGCGGATCCGGTCCTCGATGCCGGGGCCGTAGGTCACGGGATGGATGCCGAGCTGGCGCAGGTAGTCGAAGTTGCGCTCGCCGCAGGTGCCGATGACGCGAGCTCCCGCGTGCTTCGCCAGCTGCGCCTCGATGCTGCCGACACCGCCGGCCGCGGCGGAGATCACGACCGTGTCGCCCGGCCCGATCCGGAGCTCGTCGAGGGTGTCGAGCGCCGTCGCGCCGGCGAGGAACAGCCCGCCGGCGGTCTCCCAGCTCACGTGCGGCGGCTTGCGCACCAGGGCGGCGACCGGGACGACGACATGCGAGGCGTGCGCGCCCTGGCGCAGGTGACCGATCACCTCGTGCCCCGGTCGGAAGCGCCCGGCGTCGTCGCCGGTCACGACGATGCCGGCGAAGTCGCTCCCGGAGCCGCGCGGGAAGGGCTCGTCCGCCCACGCCTCCTCGCGACCGCTGCGGATGAACCCGTCGATGTGGTTGACGCCCGCCGTGATGACCTCGACGAGGACCTCGCCAGAGCCGGGAGGCCGGACGGGGGCCGTGCGCTCCTCCAGCACATCAGCATCCCCGTTCCGGTCGTACTGGATGACGGTGATCTCCTCGACCTTGCTCATGGTCGCCTCCTTCGTCGCGCGGATCCCGTGCGAGGAGGATATCTCTAGCCAAGTAAGAATCTCTACATTCTAGAGGCTTTCCCAGGTGGAGGCGCACAACTACCGCCCCACGCGAACTGGGGATAGTGACAAGTTCTCATGAGTCGATATCTTCTCTGCGAGTCAGAGAGGTATACCCGCATGAGCACCCCACCCGGCTGGTTCCCGAACCCGGCCAACGCGAACGAAGAAGTGTACTGGGATGGAGATCGCTGGACAGGCGATACCCGACCCGTCTACAACGCGGACGCGCTCGGCCGATCATCCGAGTCGGGCGGTGACGCGGCTTCCGGGCCCGAAACAGGGGTTGAGAGTTCGGAATCGCCCACGACGAGCGAGCCGAAGGCGGCGCGCAAGAGAACCGCTCTCTGGGTAACGCTGGCAGCGGTCGTTGCGGTACTCGTCGTCGGCGGAATCACTACCGGGGTCGTCGTCAACAACGTGCACACCCAGCAGGTCGCCGAGGAGAAGGCTCTTGCCAAGAAGAAGGCCGATGCGGAACGCGCCAAAGAAGCCGCCGCCGCGGCGCAGCAGGCTGCAGACGACGCCAAGAGAACTCAGCGGCGCGAAACGGTCACCGAGGTCGAGGCATCGATCAAGAAGATGGCGGAAGACGACATCAGCAAGGGATTGCTGACGGGGCCCGTCCTCAGCGTGACGTGCAACCCGGTGTCGGGTTCGACGGATGACCTGACAGACACCACGACGACGTTCGACTGCTTCGTCGCCAACAAGGACAACGGCGACGGCACCAACTCCGGCTACTTCTTCAACGCGACCGTCAACTGGAACAGCGGGTCCTATACATACGGGCTCGGCAAGTCGGGCTCATAGCGTCACCCAACCGCCTTCCGGATCAGCTCGCGCAGCGTCGCCTCCGTCTCCGGGTCGAGCGTGGTGATGTTCCAGACGATCGGGTGCATGCTCGCGCCCTCGCGGTAGGCGGGGTTGACGTCCTCGCCGAAGCCGAAGGCGAGGAAGTCCGCTCCGGTCTTGATGTAGCAGACGTCCTTGCCGTCGCGCACGTAGAACGGGAGGCCCCAGCGGACGACCGGTTCGAGCGCCGACGCGGTCTCCCGGATGATCGCGTGCAGGCGTTCGGCGATCTCGCGATACGGAGTCGGGGCTCCGGCGAGAGTGGCCAGGGCGGCTGCGTCGCCCTTCTTGGAGAACATCCTCAGTCCACCTCCATCGGTAGCGTCGGTCGGGCACCACCATAGTCCCGCTCGTCAGGGGCGCGGCAGGCGGGCGGGGGCCGGCGGCGCGATGCGCAGCGCGTCCAGGAGCAGGTCGAGCGCCGCCTCCAGGTGGCGGGTGTCGCGCGTCGACCGCCATCACGACGACGCCGCCCTGGATCGCCGCGAGCAGCGCGGCGGCAGCCCGCCCGGGCGCCCGCGCGGGCAGCCACGTCGGCCGCTCGCGCCGCAGCGCTCACTCCGGGACCACCACGACCTTGCCACGCAGCCCACCGTCGGCCGCCTCCGCGTGCAGGGCGGGCAGCTCGGCGAGCGGGATGCGGCGGGCGACCTCGACGCGCAGCTCGCCCGCATCCACCCGCTCGACCAGTCGCGCGAGCTGGGCGGCGTCGCTGCGGACGAAGACGACGATGCCGCGGACGTCCCGCTCGTCGTCGCCGGGAGCCGGCATCCACGCCGTGGTGCTGACGACGACTCCGCCGCTGCGGACGAGCGGGACCAGCGCGGCGAACTCCTCCGGGTCGAGGGGGGCGAGGTTGAGCAGGACGTCCACCTGCCCGTCCACCGCGTCGGCCAGACGGGATGCCGTGTGGTCGATCACCTGCTCGGCGCCGGCGGCGGCGACGCTCGCGGCGCTGCGCGGGCTCGCGGTGGCGATCACGTGGGCGCCGGCGTGCGCGGCGAGCTGCACGGCGTAGCCGCCGACGGCGCCGCCCGCTCCCACGACCAGCACCCGCTGCCCCTCGCGCAGGCCGGCGTCGTCGAACAGCGCCTGCCAGGCGGTCAGCGCGACGGACGGCAGCGCGGCGGCGTCGACCAGCGGGAGGCTGGTGGGCGCCGCGACCAGCGCATCGGCGGGAGCGACGACGAACTCGGCGGCTGCTCCGTCGGCCGTCATCGGCAGGAAGCCGATCACCGCGTCGCCGACGGCGAAGGCTGTGACGCCGTCGCCGAGGGCGTCGACCGTGCCGGCGACGTCGTACCCGGGGATGTGGGGGAGCGACGCCGGGATGGGGAGGCTACCGGCGCGGATTCCGCCGTCGGCCGCGTTGAACGCCGACGCCGCGACCCGCAGGCGCACCTCTCCGGCGCCGGGCACCGGCTGCGGCGCCTCCTCGTAGCGCAGGACCTCGGGACCGCCGTGCTCGTGGAAACGAATTGCGTTCATGATGACTCTCTCTTCTCTCGCCGGATCTCTCCGGTCGGAAGTGCTTCGAATTTGAAGCACAACGGGGACGATAGCACTGCTTCGAATTCGAAGCAAGTAGAATGAGCGCATGCCGGACGCCGACGCCTCCCTCGACCCCACCGAGCTCGGGGCGTACTTCGCGCTGATCGAGGTCAGCACTCTGCTGAAGCACACCGTCGAGCAGCAACTGCGGGACGTCGGCGACCTCAGCTACGTGCAGTTCCAGCTCCTGGCCACCCTCGGCGACGCGCCGAAGGGCAGCAGGCGGATGACCGAGCTCGCCGACGGCGTCGTCTACAGCAGGAGCGGGCTGACCTACCAGGCGGGGCTGCTCGAGAAGGCCGGGCTGGTCACGCGCGCGGGCTCGGCCGAGGACGAGCGCGCCGTTGTCGTCACCATCACGGACGCCGGTCGCGACGTGCTCGCTGCGGTCTTCCCGGGACACATCGCCGTGCTCCGCGACCTGCTGTTCGCGCCGCTGACGCGCTCGGACGTGGAGTCGCTGTCTGCGGTGCTGGAGAAGGTGCGCGGCCACATGCGCGCCCTCCCGCCGCGGTCCGCGGCTCCGCGGCGACGGCGGCCGAAGGCGTGAGGGTGCAAGGGCACTAGGCGGAACGGCGCGCCGGCCGCGGCGGATACATCAGCGGCATCGTCCACACGCTGCAGTGCAGCGTCGTGCCGCGGAACGGGAAGTCCTCGATCCCCGCGTGCGTGAATCCCGACCGCTCGCACACGCGGTTCGAGGCCGCGTTCTCCACGTTCGGGAACGCGACGAGCAGCGGGAGGCGGCCGGCGCGGAGGACGTCATCGACGAGCAGCGGGACGGCCGCCGCCGCGATGCCGCGACCCTGCGCGGAGGGCAGGACGAACCATCCGGTCTCGTGCACCTTCTCGCCGCGCCAGCGCGTCGACCACCAGCCGATCGAGCCGGCGACGTCGCTCCCGTCCACGATGCGGAACATCCGCGACTCGCCGGTCTCCCAGCCGCGCAGGTACCTGGCCTGCCGGTCGGCGAGCTGGTCCGCGGTCTCCGGGCCGCCCAGGTGCCGGGTCATCTCCGGCGTGTTCGCGGCCTCCAGCAGCGCGAGGTCGCCGTCCTGCCAGCGCTCCAGCCGCAGCGTCATGCGGTCGGCCCGCCCGTCGCGCCGCCGGGCGGTTCCGCCAGGACGCGCGGCACCGCCTCGAACAGCACGAGGCGTCCGTCGAGCACCCGGATGCCGGGCGACTCCATGACGACGTCCGGCCAGCCATCGTAGATCCGGTCGGCCCCGGTCGCCCCGTTCACGACGGGGAAGACGACCACCCGGTAGCGGTCGACCAGCCCGGCGGTCAGCAGGGAGCGGCACAGGCTCGGGCTGCCGATCGTGCGCAGGGCGGTTCCGCCGCGCTTCAGCTCCCGCACCGCCTCCAGGGCGTCCCCCGCGACCAGGGTCGAGTTCGCCCACTCCAGCGGCTCGGTCAGCGTGCGCGAGAACACGATCTTGGGACGCGCGGTGAGCGCGGCCATGTCCTCGGCGCCGGTGCGCGCGAACTCCGCGAACAGCCGGTAGGTCCGCGTGCCGAGCAGTACGGTGTACGCGCTGTCCGCCTCTGCTTCGAGCATCGCGAAGTACTCCGGTCCGCCCATGCCCCACAGCCCCGGCCAGCCCTCGGCCGACCCGAAGCCGTCGAGCGAGGTGATGTAGTCCACCATCAGTTCCGCCATGCGTCCCCCTGACGTCTGCGGCAGGATACCGCCGTTGCGGGTGGGTGGGCCAGGGTCGGCGTCCGCTGTCAGCGCGCCCGGCCGGCCGCCACCGCGCTGCGCTCGGCGAGTGTCGCGAACGCGGCGCGCAGCTCCGGCGGCCCGATCACCTCGATCGCCGCGTCGAAGCGGGCGAGCGCTGCGGCGAGGGAGACCCACGACCACGAACCGGAGGTGAGGCGGGTGCGGCCGTCGCCGAGGTCCTCGGCGGTGCCGTCGCCGGCGAAGGGGAGCACGTCGCGCGCGGGGAGATCGAGGACGACCGTTCCCGTGCACGGCCAGCGGTCCTCTCGCGCGTCCGGCGCCGAGCCCGAGAATCGCGCGGAGACGAAGGCGGCGGCCGATCCGCCCGGGATGGCACGCGGGGCGAACCGGCGGCCGTGCGGGAGGCTCGGGGTCATCCGGTCGACGCGGTAGACGCGCCAGTCTTCGCGGTCCAGGTCCCAGGCCATGAGGTACCAGCGGCCGGCGCTCACGATCAGGCCGTGCGGCTCGACGCGGCGGCGGGACGGTGGCGCGGCCGGGTCCGCCCGCGAGGCGTAGTCGAAGCGGAGGACCTGCTCGGCGCGGACCGCCGTCGCGACCTCGAGCAGAGTGCCGGGGGAGACCGGCGTGGCAGGCGCATCCCCCGGCCGCGCCGCGATCCCCGCCGGTTCGATGACGTCCAGCCGGTGCCGCAGCCGCGCGGGCAGCACCTGCCGCAGCGTGGTGAGCGCGCGCAGGGCGGCCTCCTCGATGCCGGCGCCGGAGACGGCGGCGGTGCGCAGCGCGACGGCGATGGCGACGGCCTGGTCGTCGTCGAACAGCAGCGGGGGCAGGTCGGCTCCCGCGTCCAGCCGGTAGCCGCCGTCCGGCCCCATCGTCGCGGTGATCCGGTAGCCCAGCTCGCGCAGCCGGTCGACGTCCCGGCGAACGGTGCGGTGGGAGATGCCGAGCCGGTCGGCCAGCAGCGGGCCCGGCCAGTCCCTGCGTGTCTGCAGCAGCGACAGCAGGTTCAGCAGGCGCGAGGTCGGTGCGGACATACGATCAGCGTACCGACGGAGTAGGACCGGAACTGTCCTAGACCGCTGCGAGGCTCGAAGAGCACCGGGAGACACCCGGACGATCACGAGCACCGAGGAGCACTCATGACCATCACGACGACCACCCACCTCAACTTCCGCGGCGACGCCCGCCAGGCCCTGGAGTTCTACCGCTCCGTCTTCGGCGGCGAGCTGACCACCGCGCGCTACGCCGACCTCGGGATGCCGGCCGACGCCCCCGGCGCCGACGGCGTCGTGTTCGGGCTCCTGGAGTCGCCGTCGGGCTTCCGGGTGATGGCGTACGACATCCCCGGCGCGACGGGAGGGACGCCGGCCGCGGCCGCAGCGGGGAGCACGCGCCGCGAGAGCGGCCTCACCATCACCGACCGCCCGTTCTTCCTCTCCGTGCGCGGAGAGACGCTGGCGGAGGTCGAGCGCTACTGGACGGCCCTCGCCGAGGGCGCCACCGTGATCGAGCCGCTCGCCGCATCCCCGTGGAGCCCGGGCTTCGGGATGCTCGTCGACGCGTTCGGCGTCACCTGGATCCTGGACGTGGCCGCGGCGGACCGGTAGAACCGAGGATGTGACGGACTCGGCGAGGGCGGCGACCGCCCGGCGCTCGCGGCTCGGCGGGCCGCAGGCGTGGCTGATCTGGGTGCTCGCGACGACCTTCGTGGTCTGGCTGTTCGCCATCCAGACCGGGTATGCCGTGGTGTCGCCCGAGATCCAGAGGACGGCGGGCCTCACGCTCGAGCAGGTGGGGCTCGCCGCCTCGATCTACACCTGGGTGTTCGCCGTCGTGCAGTTCTTCTCCGGCGCGCTGCTCGACCGGTACGGCAGCCGGCCGCTGCTGGCGATCGCGGTCGGGTTCGTCACGGTCGGCGCCTTCCTGTACGCCGGGACGACGGACTTCGCGCTCCTCGCGCTCGCGCAGGCGGTGCTCGCGATCGGCGCGTCCTTCGGTTTCGTCGGCGCGGGATACGTCGGCGGCCACTGGTTCGAGGCGGCGAGGTACGGCCTGATGTTCGGGCTCGTGCAGGCGTTCGCGTCGCTCGGGTCCGCCGTCGGCCAGCCCGCCATCCTGGCCCTGCTGCAGACGCTGAGCTGGCAGCAGCTGCTGGTGGCGTTCGGCTGCGTCGGCGTGCTGCTGGTGCTGCTGTTCGCGGTGTTCGTGCGGGATCCGGCGGCAACGGACGCGACCGCGGCTGCGGTCCCGGCCTCGGCCGCCCCGGACCGCCGGAGCGTCTTCGCACAGATCCTCGCGGAGCTCGGCCGCTGCTTCGGCAACCGGCAGGTCGTGCTCGCCGCGCTGCTGTCCGCCGCGTCGTTCGGGACGATGCTGGCGGTCGGGACGCTGTGGGGGCCGCGGATCATGGAGGCGCGCGGGATGTCGACCGCCTTCGCGACCGTGCTCACGGCGGTGGCATGGCTGGGCCTCGCCCTCGGCGCGCCGCTGGCGAACATCGTCTCGAACCGCTGGGGCAGCCGGAAGTGGCCCGCCGCGATCTCGCTCGCGCTGCAGGGCATCGCGATCGCCGCCGTGGTCTACCTCCCGGTGGCGGCCTCCGGCCTCGCGGTCGTGCTGATGTTCGCCGTCGGCCTGTTCTCCGGCGCGCAGATGCTCGGCTTCACGGTCGCCGGCGAGTCCGTCGCCGTCGGCCTGATCGGCAGTGCCTCGGCGATCGTGAACGGCTGCTGCTTCATCGTCAGCGGGCTGCTCACGTCCATCCCGAGCGCGTTCCTGCCGGACGCACCCGACCTCGCCGACTACCGGTCGGTGCTCTGGCTGATGCCGGCCGTGCTCGCCGGGGGAGTGCTGGCGTCGCTGCTGCTGCGCGAGCGCCCGGTGCCTTCCGGGGCCTGACCCGCCGATGGCCGGCTACGACCCTGTGCGGCCGAGGTCGCCGCGCAACCCGCTGAGGATAGTCCAGACCGAGTTGCGCTTCTGCGGGGTGTTCGCGTCGCTCATCGGGATGATCAACTCCAGGCCGTCCCGGTAGACGGCGCGGACCGTGAACCGGCCGGGCCACTCCACGAAGTCGTCCGTCGTCGTCGACGGCGTGCCGCCGGTGATCTCGAGGCGTTCCAGGTCGGAGCGGCTGTGCACCCTGGTCACGATGTCGGAGTTCCCGTTCTCGGTCGACAGCATCGCTTCGACGGTGATGATCGTGCGGGCGGTGAACACTCCCACCTGCACGGCGAGGACCTCCTCGGAACGCCGCAGGCTCGCGCCGAGGTACTCCACATCGTCGTCGTCGCCGACCGCGAGCGCGACCCCCGTCACGATCGACCCCATGACCGTCGTGCCGAGCGCGTCGGGGCCGTCCGCCCCGATCTCGTCGACGATCTTCCGCGCGATCGCGTCCCTGGAGAACTGCATCGCCCGCTCCCTTCGGCACTGACACCATCGTGCACCCGCTCGGGCGGTGGGAACAGGGGGCGTTCGGTTCAGTTGTGCGCGCGCAGCCCCTCGATCGCGAGATCGGCGAAGCGGTCGGCAGCGGATGGAAGCAGGTCGCGACGCGAGGCGTTCAGACCGCGTCCGGCGGAGAGCACGAGGACGAGGTCGGCGATCCGGTAGTCGGCGCGGAGCGCGCCGTCAGCGCGGGCGCGGCGCGCGACGCCGTCGAGCATCCCGAGCAGCTCGTCGCGGTGCCGGGCGATGCGGGAGGAGGGGGTCCGAGAGACCAGCGCATCCACGAACCCGCGGTTGCGGACGTTCGCGACCAGCAGCCTGCGCACCGCCGTGCTGAAGCCGCGCCAGGCGTCCGGGTCGGCGCAGGCGTCCTCGACGATCCCCCGGCAGGCGGCGAGCTCGACGGAGAACGCCTCGTCGATCAGCGCCTGCCTGGTCGGGAACCGGCGGTAGAGCGTGGCAGGGCCGACGCCGGCGCGCCGGGCGATGTCGCGCATCCCGACGTCCAGGCCGCGCTCGGCGAACAGCTCGGCCGCCGCGGCGAGGATGCGGTCGCGATTCTCCCGCGCATCCACGCGCAGCCGAGTCATCTCCGTGCTCATCTGTTCCACTTCCCGGATGTGGACGCGGGCGTCCGTTACCGTCCGAAGCGTAACAGCGTTCGAGAGAGGGAGGTGCCGTGCGAGCGGTCATCATCGAGGAGTTCGGGCAGCCGGACGGGATGCGGGTCGTCGAGACGCCGGAGCCGGAAGCGGGGCCGGGCCAGGTGCTGGTGCGGACGGAGGCGATCGGCGTCGGCGGCGTGGATGCGGTGATCCGGCGCGGCACCATCGGCCTGGCGGCGCGTGCGGGGATGATCCCGGGCAGCGAGGTGGCGGGCACCGTGGTCGCGGTCGGCCCCGGTGCGGACGCCGCGCTGCTCGGCCGGCGGGTGTGGGCGTTCACCGGGCTCACCGGCGGCTATGCCGAGTACGCGGTCGCCGGCACGGCCGACATCACCGTGCTCCCGGACGGGCTGTCGTCCGCGGAGGCGGTCACCCTGGGCAGCGCCGCCGTCGTCGCGCACTTCGCGCTGTGGCGCGCAGCATTCGCCGGCGGCGAGTCGGTGCTCGTTCGAGGCGCCGCCGGCAGCATCGGCATCGCCGCGGTCGAACTGGCCGCGCGGGCAGGGGCGAGCGCGATCGCGGTCACCACCGCCTCGCCCGAGCGCGGCCGGAGGCTGCGCGCCCACGGTGCGACGCACGTGCTCGACCGTGCGGGCGCCGCGCTCGACGGCGACTCCGGCAGCCTCGGCGACGTGGACGTGATCGTCGACATCGTGGGCGGCGCCGACACCGCCGGCTTCGTCGATCGGCTCGGCCCGAACGGCCGCCTCGTGCTGGTCGGCGCGGTCGCCGGCTTCCCTCCCGCCGACTTCGCGCAGCCGCTCCTGACCGCGTTCCGGCACTCGCGCAGCGTCGCGACGCTGAGCCTGGACTCCATCCCGCTCGCCGAGCGCGGCCGCGTGCGCGCCGAGCAGTTCGGGGAGGCGGTCCGCGGCGAGCTCACGCCCGTCGTGCACGACGTCCTCCCGCTGCGCGCGGCGGCGGAGGCGCACCGCAGGATGGACGCGGGCGATGTCTTCGGCCGCATCGTCCTGGATCCTGCGCAGGACTGAGCGGGCTCAGCCCTGCGCCGGATCCGGCGAGTCCCCGAGCGCCAGCTTGGCCAGCCGGGTCGTGTACCCGGCGTCGATCGGGGCGCGCGTCAGCGCCCGGAAGAGCAGCGCGCCGACGGTGGCGTCCGCGAGCAGCTCGGCGTCGGCCGGGCTGCCGGCTCCGGCCGCGGCCAGCAGCGCGACCAGCTGGGCGTGGGCGGGCCGGGTGGGCTGGGCGTAGAGCTTCTCGGACTCGTCGGCGTCCGCGGCGGCGGCAGCGGTGAGCGCCCTGACCAGTGCTGCAGAGTCCGGCGTGGCCAGGATGCCGGCGAAGCGCTCGATCCACGCCGGGATCGAGCCGTGCGGCGGGTCGGCCGTCGCGTCGAGGCTGGCCGCGCCGTCCAGCACCGCGTCCGCGAACAGCGCGGCCTTGGACGGCCAGCGGCGGTAGAGCGTCTGCCTGCCGACCCCGGCGCGCTCCGCGATCGCGCTGATCGTCGCCGCCTCGTAGCCCTGCTCCCGCAGCAGCGCTCCCGCCGCCTCCAGGATGGCCGCTCTGCTGCTCTCGTTCCGCGGTCGTCCTCGCTGTGGCATAGCACGAGAGTACGCGAGGTGATACCGTCGCCGAAAACGTAGACTGGAAGTCTCATAAATCGTGGAGAGGTGTTGTGATGTCGGACGATGTCGTCGTGGTGGTCGGAGCCGGCGGGATGGGCGAGACCATCGCCCGGCGAATCGGGGCGGGACGCCAGGTCCTGCTGGGCGATTTCAATGAGGAGCTGCTCGCGCGGCTGGAGGGCGAGCTCTCCGGCGACGGGTTCGCCGTGACCACCCAGCGCGTCGATGTGTCCTCCCGGGAGTCGGTGGCCGCGCTCGCGGCCCGCGCTGCGCAGTTCGGCCGGGTGACCACGGTCGTCCACACCGCCGGTCTCTCGCCGGTGCAGGCGCCCGTCGGCGCCATCCTGAACGTCGACCTGCTCGGTGTCGCGATCAGCCTGGACGAGTTCGCGCGCGTGATCGCGCCCGGCGGTGCCGGCGTGGTGATCGCGAGCATGGCCGGGACGATGGCGGCCGGCCAGCTGCCCGCCGAGCTGGAGGGCGCGCTCGCGCTGACCCCGACCGACGAGCTGCTGTCGCTGCCCTTCCTCGCCGAGGGCGCCGTCGCCGACTCCGGCGCCGCGTACGGCATCGCCAAGCGGGCCAACCAACTGCGGGTGCAGGCGGCGAGCCTCGCCTGGGGCGAGCGCGGGGCGCGCGTCAACTCGATCAGCCCCGGCGTCATCTCGACCCCGATGGGACAGGCGGAGCTGGCCGGCGACAGCGGCGCGATGATGCGCGGGATGATCGCGGCGTCCGGAACCGGACGCGTCGGGACGCCCACCGACATCGCCGCCGCCGCGGAGTTCCTGCTCGGCCCGAACGCCACGTTCATCACCGGCACGGATCTGCTCGTGGACGGCGGGGTGGTCGCCGCGGTGCGCTCCGGCGCTCTGCAGCTGGGGGCGCCCGCCGGCGACTAGCGGCGAACGCCGGTCGTGCCGTCGTCGTCGACCCGCGCCGGACCGGGCGTTCCTTCGGGGCCCGACGCCGGGGTCGCCGTCGCCAGCCCCGCGAGCATCCGCAGCTTCTCGTCGCTGTCGCTGCCCGCCTCCGGGTAGTAGACGACGAGGATGACGTCGTCCACGGGCAGCTTGTCGCGGTGCAGCCGCAGCTCGCCCAGGACCGGGTGGTCGATCGCGGCCGTTCCGCCCTCCAGGGTGCGCACGTCGTGGCGCGCCCAGAGCGCGCGGAACCGCTCGCTGGAGAGCGCCAGCTCGCCGACCAGCTCCACGAAGCGCGGGTCGTCGACGTCGTCGCCGATGTTCGCGCGGAGCGCGGCGACGATCCCCGCGGTCGCGGCCGTCCAGTCGCGCTGGAACGCCTGCTCCTCGGGGTCGAGCAGGAGCGAGCGCAGCCGGTTGTGGCCGGGCCGCAGCCGCGGGGAGAGCGCCACCGCGAGATCGTTGGCGGCGAGCACGTCGAACGAACGGCCCTCCACGAAGGCCGGCACGCCGATGGTCGCGAGCAGGTGGCGCAGCCGCTCGGGGACGCGCTCCTCCGTGCGCCTCCGCCTGGCGCGCGGTCGCCCCGTCCCGAGCCCGATGAGGTAGGCGCGCTCCACGTCGTCGAGCTGCAGCACGCGCGCGAGCGACTCGAGCACCTGCACCGAGGGGTTGGCGTCCCGTCCGCGCTCCAGCCGGAGGTAGTAGTCGGCGCTGATGCCGGCGAGCATCGCGACCTCCTCCCGGCGGAGGCCGGGGACGCGCCGGTTGTCGCCGGCGGGGAGGCCGGCCATCGCCGGGCTCACCAGGTCGCGGCGGGCACGCAGGTACGCGCCCAGCCGGTTCGTCCTGTCCTCATCGGTCATGCTGCAACGCTAGCCCGGCCGCCGGCCGGGTGGGGATGCCCTGGCGGACCCCCGGATCGACGGGGCTCTGCCGCGCCCGCGCGGCCGGACCGAGACTCGAAGCCGAGCCCCGGCGAGCCGCCGGAGCCGTGAGAAGGAGAGGCACATCCATGGACATCAGCACACGCACCGTCTTCATCGCGGGCGGCACCTCCGGCATCGGACGCGAGCTGGCCCGGCGCTTCGCCGCAGCGGGGAGCACGGTCGTCGTCGGCGGCCGCGACCGCGCCGCCATCGCCGAACTCGAACGGGAGGGCTTCGGCGCCGTTCGCATCGACGTGACCGACCCCGCGTCCGTCGCCGAGGCCAGGGATGCAGTCCTGGCGCGGTATCCCGGGCTGGACACGCTCGTCACCATGTCCGGCGTCATGCTCCTGGAGGATCTGCGCGACCCTGCGCACTTCGAGGCGGCCGAAGTCACCGTCGACACCAACCTGCTCGGCACCATCCGCGTGATCGACGCGTTCACCCCGCACCTGATCGCCCGCGGCGGCGGCACGGTGGTGACCGTCACGTCCGGGATCGCGTACCTGCCGTTCCCGCCGATGGCCAGCTACGCGGCCTCCAAGGCGGGGGTGCACGCGTACTCGGAGGCGCTGCGCGTGCAGCTCGCCGACAGCGGGATCGACGTGGTGGAGCTGGTGCCGCCGGCCGTGGCGACGGCGGGGCAGGAGAAGGTCAACCCGCACGCGCTGGCCCTCGACGACTTCGCGACCGAGGTGATGGACCTGCTCGCGCAGGAGCCGACGCCCCACCAGATCCTGGTGCAGGGCGTCCAGATGCACCGCTGGGCGGAGCGGAACGGGAGCTACGACGACCTCGTGGCCGAGCGGGCCAGGATGCTCGCCCGCTGAGGTCAGCCGGCCGCCGGCCTGCGCATGCGCAGCTCCGCCTGGATCGTGCGGATGACGTCGCCGAGGTCGCCCGAGGCGAGCAGGCCGGAACCGAGCGGGCCCGCGGTGTCGGCGCCGAGGGCGGGCAGGCGGCTGAGCGCGAGACGCACGTCGTCGGTCATCCGGTCCAGCTGCCAGCGCACCTCCGCGTCGCGCGCGGTCGGGTCCTCCGGCGCGGCGAGGGCGGCCGCCTTCGCCGCGTACGCGGCGGCGCCCAGCGCGTGAGCTCCCATGTGCGCGACGGCGGCGGCCTGCGCCGCGCTGCGGGCGGCGGCTGCTGCGGCGCGGTCCTGCACCGCCGCGGCCCTGCCCGCGACGAAGCGGCGCCGGATCTCCTCCGCGGCGGAGAGCTCGCCGCGTGCGTAGGCGCGGGTGCGGGCGATCGCCTCCCGGGGGACGGGGTCGCCGGGCGCGACCGCCTCGAACACCGACAGGACGTGCTCGGCGCAGTCGGCGGCCCAGGCCGCGACCGTGCGGCGGTCGTCGTCGCTGAGGCTCTGCGCGGAGGTCACCCTCCCACGGTCCCACACGTCACGGCGTGACCGCGGCCGCTGCCTCCAGCGCGTCGAGATACTCCCGCCAGGTGCCCGTGCCCCGATCGGCGCCGGGGCCGGCGAGGTTCGCCCCCGACCGGTAGGCGCGGCCGGCGGCGCCGGGCAGGCCGAAGCGCAGATGCGGGCGCCGGGTGGGGGCGAGGTCGTCGATGAGGGACTCGGCGGGCAGCACCTCGGGGCCGGCGAGGTCCGCGACGAGGCCCTGCGGGGAGGCGACGGTCAGCTCCGCGAGCCGGGCGGCGACATCCTGGACGGCGACCGGCTCCAGCCGCACATCCCTCGGCACCGGGAGGACGGGGAGGCGCGCCATGCCGCGCAGCATCCCGCGCGCGAAGTCGTGGAACTGCGCGGCGCGCAGCACCGTCCACGGGACGCCGGAGCCGGCCACGATGCGCTCGGACGCCGCCTTCCGGCGGAAGTAGCCGATCGGCACGGCATCGGCGCCGATCACCGAGATCAGCAGCAGGTGGCGCACGCCGGCGGCGCTCGCCGCTTCGGCGACGTTGCGGGTCGCGACATCGTCGCCCTTCGGTCCCCCGGCGAGGTGCAGCACGGTGTCGACGCCGGCCATCGCCGCCTCCAGCCCGGTGGCGGCGACCGTGTCGCCGGCGACGTACGCGATCCCGTCCGCCGACGCGCGCGGGTGCCGGGAGAGGATGCGGACCCGGCAGCCGCGGGCCGTGAGCAGCGGGACGGTGTGGCGGCCCAGGTTTCCGGTGCCTCCGGTCACGAGAACGGTGGTGGACATGATCGCTCCTTCGTCACATCGGGGCGGCCTGCCCCGTCGACACAGTGACGCTCTGAAGAAGGAGAATGTGACATGCCCATCGACCCCGACTCCCTCGCCGCCGCGTTCGAGCTGCGCCGGCCCCGGCTTCGCGCCGTCGCCACCCGGATGCTCGGCTCGTCGGCCGAGGCGGACGACGTCCTCCAGGACGCCTGGCTGAAGCTGGCGCTCGCCGACACCGACGCGATCGACAACCTGGACGCCTGGTTGACCACGGTGGTGTCCCGGCTGAGCCTGGACGTGCTGCGCTCCGCGCGGGTGGCGAAGGCCGACCGCTGGGCGGTGGAGCAGTGGGAGGACCGGCCGTCCGACGCGGAGGACCCGGCGTCGGTCGCCGCGGGGAACGAGCGCGTCGCCGTCGCGCTGATGACCGTGCTCGACCTGCTCGGCCCGACCGAGCGGCGCGCGTTCCTGCTGCACGACGTGTTCGGCCAGCCGTTCGAGGAGATCGCGGAGACGATCGGTCGCTCCCCGGCGGCGACCAGGCAGCTCGTCTCCCGCGCGCGCCGCCGCGTGCGTGGCACCGAGCCGGCCGCGCGGGTGGAGGGTCGCAGGGGACGCGCGGTGGTGGAGGCGTGGCTGCGAGCGGTGCAGGACGGCGACCTGGCGGCTCTGCTCGCGCTGCTCGACCCGGACGCCGAGCTGACGGCGGAGGTCGGCGGCTCGACGGTGCGGCTGCGCGGCGCGGACGAGATCGCCGCGTCGGCGACGACGGCGGCGCGGCTCGCAGCGCACTCGGTCCCAGTGCTCATCGACGGCCGGCCCGGCGTCGCGGCGGTCGTCGACGGGCGCGTCGTGTCCCTGCTGGCGTTCGAGCTGGGCGAGGACGACCGGATCCTCGGCCTGGACATCCTCACCGACCCGGACCGCCTCGCGGGCCTGGACCTGGCGGCGGTGCTCGGGGAGTGACGGGCGGCTGGGCGTTCCCTCGGTCGGTTGGTCGTTCGGTCGTCCGGAGTCACGGGGTTCCGGCCGGCGTGTCGGGGGCGGGGTCCGGAGCGGGCGACGGGTGGCGGCGGGCGAGGACGGCCAGGGTCGCGGCGAACAGGATGAGCGCCGCGGTCGCGAGGCCCGCGGCGGCGAGCGGGAGACGGGCGACGTCCCCCGTGCGCAGGATCCCGGCGCCGAGAGCGGAGCCGGCGGCGATCCCGACGTTGAGGACCACGACGAACAGGCTCACGGCGAGGTCCCGGAACGCGGGGGAGGCGGTCCGCGCGATTCGGGCCTGGAACACGGGAGGCAGGCCGCCGATCCCGAAGCCGAGCGCGATCGCCCCCGCGATGGCGACGCCCGACGCCGCACCCGAGCCCGCCGCACCCGCGACCGGCGCGGCGGCCAGCAGCACCGCGCCGACCGCGACGGCCGCGACCAAGCCCAGCAGGGTGGCGGCCGGGAAGCGGTCGCCGACAGCGCCGCCGATCGCGAGCGCGACCGCGCCGGCGATCCCCGCCGCCAGCAGCACCGGGCTCGCGCCCACCGGTGGGACGCCGGAGGCGCCGAGCACCGGGACGATGTAGGCGAAGACGGCCATGTACCCGGTCAGGAGCAGGGCCCCGGCGCCGAGAAGCACGCCCACCGGGAGGGCGCTGCCGTCGATGCGGCGGCCGGAGCGCGCCTCCGCGTCCGCGGCATCCACTCGCGGCAGGCCCCGTGCGAGCACCAGCACCGAGACGACGAGCAGCGCGGCAGCGCCGGCGAACGCCCACTGCCAGCCGCCCGCGGCCGCGAGGGCGGCGCCGATCGGGACGCCGAGGACGGACGCGAGCGTCCCGCCGCCGAGCACGATCGCCATCGCCCGCCCGAGCCGCTGCTCGGGGACCAGCCGCGGAACGTACGCGAAGACCGCCGACCAGGAGACGGCGGCGGCGAGGGCGGAGACGACCCTGGCCGCCACGACGACGGCGAACGACGGGACGAGCGCGACCACCAGCGTCGCCGCGGCGAACAGCAGCAGCGACCCGGTGAGCAGCGCCCGGCGGGGAACGCGGCGGGTCAGCCGCACGGCGGGGACGGTCCCGACCACGATCGTCACCGCCCACACCGTGACCAGGGTTCCGACCGCGGCCGCGTCGACCCCGAGCGTCCCGGACATCCCGAGCAGGAGCGCGGGCGGGAGCAGTTCGGTGCTGACGGACGCGAACAGCGCGAGCCCCAGCGCGAACAGCAGGGGAGTGCTGCGGCGGCGGGTCGGGGGCGAGGGGACGGTTGCGGTGGACGAGGTCATGTCCGTACCGTAAACATTGACATCGATGTGAAGGTCAAGCGGGAGGTCGGAACGCATGCGGATCGGGGAGCTCTCACGGCGGACCGGCGTCGCGACGCGGCTGCTGCGGTACTACGAGGAGCAGGGGCTGCTCGCGTCCGCGCGGTCCGCGAACGGCTACCGCGACTACGCCGAGGCGGAGGTCGAGACCGTCGAGCGGATCCGGGGCCTGCTCGGTGCGGGCATGACGACGCGGCTCATCCGGATGCTTCTCGACATGGAGGGCGTGCGCGGCACGGAGACGGCAGCGCAGTGCACGAGGACGGTCGCGGCCGAGATCGCGGGCGAGCTGGCCGGGGTGGAGGAGCGCATCCGCTGCCTCAGCCGCAGCCGGGACACCATGCGCGCGTGGCTGGTGACGGCCGGGTACGGTCAGTCGGCCGGCGTCGACCCCGGCTGATACGTCCCGACGCTCCACTCGCGGCCCTCCGGGTCGAGCACGCGCGCCCGGCGGCCGCCCCATCCCGTGTCCTCCGGCGCCAGGACCGCGGAGCCGCCGGTGGCGAGCGCGGTCGCGAAGAGGCCGTCCACGTCGTCGGTCACCAGGTAGACGCCGACTCCGGTCGAGGCGCCGGAGAGCGCGGGGATCCCGAAATCGGAGTCGTCGTCGCCCAGCATGACCACCAGGTCGTCCCTGACCAGCTCGGCGTGCACGACCCGTCCGCCGTCGTCGCGCTGCTGGACGAGGACGCCGAAGCCCAGTGCCTCCAGCCAGCGGATCGCCGCCGCGGCGTCGCGGTAGCTCAGGTAGACGGCGGACCTGCTCACGACGGCCTCCCTCCTCCGCGCGTCACGCCGACGCGGTGCGGATCCTCACCTCGCGCTCCATGCGCTTCTCGTGCCGCTCCCTGCCCTTGATCGCCTCGGCCTCGCGGCTCTTCGGCGGGGCGTTCGTCACCAGCTGGTCGAGCATCCGCCGTGTCGCCTCGGCGATCTCGTCGATCGCCTGCTCGAACGCGGCGGCGTTGGCGCGGGACGGACGCGTGGAGCCGCTGACCTTGCGGACGAACTGGAGGGCGGCCTCGCGCACCTCGTCATCGGTCGTCGGCGGCTCGAAGTTGTGAAGGCAACGGATGTTCCGGCACATGACGCGACGATACCGCGCTCAGTGCTCCACGGGCACCGGACCGTCGGTCTCCGCCGGTGCGGCCGCCGGCGTCCGGACGAGCAGGGCGAGGGCGATCACCACGATCGACAGGATGCCGCCGGCCAGGAAGGCCAGGTGCGAACCGGCGGCCGCGGCGCCGGCGGACGGGAGGTCCGGGTCGGCGTTCCCGGTCGAGGCGACGCCGGTGGCGTAGAGCGCGACGAAGATCGCGGTCCCTGCCGCGCCCGCCACCTGCTGCAGCGTCGCGATGGTGGCGCTGCCGTGCGAGTAGAGCTGAGGCGGCAGCGAGCCGAGCGAGGCGCTGAACGCGGGCGTG
This sequence comes from Leifsonia sp., assembly GCF_051955155.1. NCBI lineage: Bacteria > Bacillati > Actinomycetota > Actinomycetes > Micrococcales > Microbacteriaceae > Leifsonia > Leifsonia sp. The sequence continues at coordinate 19,801 of NZ_JBQCGZ010000029.1, read as the reverse complement.
AACAGGAACGCGAGCGAGAGCATCAGCAGCACGTGGGCGCCGAGCAGGACGACCCACGACGAGCCGACGCCGAGCCCGAACGCGAGCGTCCAGAGCGCGATCGCCAGCCCGAACGCGCCGGGGATGACCAGCGGGCGCGGGCCGAAGCGGTCGTACAGGCGGCCGACGGTCGGCCCGGCGAGTCCCATCAGCAGGCCGCCGGGCAGCAGGATCGCGCCCACCCAGATCGGGTCGAGGCCGAGCGTGTAGCGCGCGAACTGCGGCAGCACGATGAAGGCGCCGAAGAGGGCGACCATCGCCGCCGTCATCATGGCGACCGAGACCGCGAAGTCGCGCGAGCGGAACGTCCGCAGGTCCAGCAGCGCCGAGTCCGTGCGCTGCAGCACGGCCTGCCGCCAGCCGAAGAAGCCGAGCGTCACGAGTCCGGCCGCCACGGGGATCCAGGGCTGCACCGCCGCCTCGCCGACCGCGGCCGCGCCGATCTGGCTGAGGCCGAAGACGAGCGCGGAGAACGCGAGTGCCGAGAGCACGACGGACAGCGTGTCCAGCGGCACCCGGCGGGTCTCCGACACGTTCGGCACGCGACGCACGCCCACCGCCAGCATCGCGACGCCGATCGGGAGCATCACCCAGAACAGGCCCTGCCACGGCAGCACCTGGATGAGCGCGCCGGAGACGATCGGCCCGACGGCCGGCGCGACCGACATGACGATCGAGACGCGGCCCATGATGCGGCCGCGCTCCTGAACCGGGACGACCGTCATGACCGTCGTCATCATCAGCGGCATCATGATGGCGGTGCCGACCGCCTGGATGACCCGGCCGGCGACGAGCATCCCGAAGACCGGAGACAGCGCGGCGACCGCGGTCCCGATCACGAAGCTCGACATCGCGACCGTGAACACGGTGCGCGTGCGCAGCCGCTGCATCAGCCAGCCGGTGATCGGGATGACGACGGCCATCGTCAGCGCGAACGCCGTGGTCAGCCACTGGCCCTGGGTCGCGTCGATGTGCAGCGACTCCTGGATGCGCGGGAGGGCGACGGCCATCATCGTCTCGTTGAGGAAGACGACGAAGACGGCGGCGAGCAGGAGCCCGAGGGCCGTGCGGTCGCGGGAGGTGAGGCCGGCCGATGGGCCGTCGGGCCGGTCCGCACCCGGGTCGATGCCGGTGCGGTCGATCGTGTCGGTCATGGTCGCTCCCTACGTCGTCGTTCTGGCTACTGCAAAAAATAAAGCACACTGCAATTAATGAAGTCAAGTGCTACAGTGAGATTCATGACGAACCAGCACTACGGCCAGTTCTGCGGTCTCGCACGCGCGGCCGAGATCGTCGGGCAGCGCTGGACGCTGCTGATCCTGCGCGACCTGAGCGTCGGCCAGCAGCGCTACTCGGACCTGGTCGCCGGCCTCCCCGGCATCCCCACGAACACGCTGGCCACGCGCCTGAAGGAGCTGGAGGACGAGGGCGTCGTCGCGCGCGTCGCGCCTACCGGCACCGAGCGCGCCGTCGTCTACCGCCTCACGCCCCGCGGCGAGGAGCTCACGCCGGCCCTGGACGCGCTCTCGCGCTGGGGAGCGGGCGGGATGCGGACGCCGCGCGAGGGCGAGACGGTCACCACGGCATCCATCACCGCGGCGCTGCGGGTGGCGGCCGGAGACGCGGTCGTCCCCGCGGACTGGGACACCAGGTACAGCGTGCGCGTCGGCCCGGTGGAGGCGCACGTCGTCATGCGCGACGGCAGGATCACGGTCGGCCCCGGCCCGGCAGAGGACCCGGACCTGATCATCGCGGCGGGCCCGCAGATCCGCGACGTGCTCGCCGGCGAGCGCGACCCGGACACCGCCGTCGCGACCGGCGTCGTGCAGCTGGAGGGCGACGCAGCCCTGTTCGGCCGCTTCGCCGAGAGGCTGCGGGTTCCGTACAGCGAGAATCTGCCTGCGGGGGCGTGAGAAGGGGTCCGGTCAGCCCTCCACGCGATGCCCCGAGGTGTCATAGGCGTCGTGCAGAATGATGAGCAGCGGAGAGAGCCCGCTGGTTCCACTGCACGGTAGGAGGGTTCTTGAGCAACCGCGATGACGCGGAGCCGGAGGGCTCCGAGCCGATCAGGATCATCCCGTTCGATCCGACCATCGATCGCTCGACGTTCGCGTGCGGCCAGGTATCGGTCGATGCCTGGTTCGCGACGCAGGCTGGTCGCTCCGATCGTGTGGGCGCTCCGCGGACCTTCCTCGCCGTCCGAGGCCGTTCCGTCGCGGGATTCTATGCATCGGTAGTCACCCAGATGGGGAGGGACGAGGTCGCCGAAGCCTTCGGGATAGGCAAGAGCCGGTACCCGAAACCGGCCGTGCTTCTTGCACAACTCGGCGTCGATCGAACCGAGCAAGGACGCGGTCTCGGGCGCGTGCTCCTGGTGCACGCCCTGACGAGTTTCCTCGAGGCGTCGAAACTCGTCGGGTTCGAGGTGGTCCTCGTCGACGCTCTCTCATCCGAGGTGTGTGCCTTCTATCGGAAGATGGGATTCACGTCTCTGGAGGACCACCCGTTGCGGCTCTTCATGACAGTAAAGACACTCCGCGCCACTTTCGACTCGATCGACTGACTCCACGCGGCTTGCTCTGTGCGTACCGGGTACGTACGATTGGGAGGCGACAAGCAAAGGATCGACAATGAAAACCGAGCGAATCAATATTCGCCTGTCAGAAGAGGCGCGCGACCTTCTTCGCGATGCCGCGGAGTTGCAGCAGCAGGACTTGACGTCGTTCATCCTTGGCCCCGCGCTCGAGAATGCGCGCGCCATCCTTCTTCAGGCGGCGCTTCTCAAGCTCACGCCTCTCGAAGTGAATCAGATCGAGCAGGTTCTCGATTCACCAGCAGTCGCTTCCAAGCCTCTTGCCGATCTCATTCAGCAGGTTCGTTCGAGTCAGGACCGCCAGCCTGTCTGATCCCCGGCCTTCATTCCGGCAACCGGTCAGCCCTCCACGCGATGCCCCGCCTCTGCCAGCAGCCGGGTGACCTCGTCCAGGCGGGCGGCGGGGACGAGCACGATGTCGCCGTCGAAGCTCGCCGCGACCCAGACCGGCACGGCGCCGGCCGCCAGCGGGGCGACGATGGCCGCGAGCATGCCGGTGGCGTCCGGCGGGTGGGCGGCGTCGCCGTTCCAAAGGGCGGCCCAGGCGTCCGCCGGGTCCTCGGCCTCGTCCACGCGGCGCATGACCGCTCCGCCGTCCGGGCCGTTCACCGCGGCGAGGATGTCGGCGGCGTCCCTGGCGTCCGCGGCGCGCTCGAGGACGAAACGGCCCGACAGGACGCGCACGGTCTGCTGATCGGCGATGGACACCCGAGCATGGTCGCACCGGGGCCGGGCTGCGTCTAGACCCTCAGCCCGCCTCCACCGCCGCCAGCTCGGCGGCGAGGCGGTCGGCGATCTCGCCGGCGAGGACACCGAGCGGCGCGATCTCCCGGGCGAGCGTGTCGCCGGCCGCGCCGTGCAGGAACGTGCCCCATGTTGCCGCCTGCAGCGGGGTGCAGCCGCGCGCGGCGAGGCCCGCGATCGCGCCGGCGAGGGCGTCGCCGCTGCCGGAGGTGCCGAGCACGGGGCCGCCGTCCGGGATCCGGAGCACGCGGCCGTCGGAACCGGCGACGGCGCCCTGGCAGGAGACGACGGCGTCGTAGCGGCGGGCGATCCGCAGCGCGGCGTCGGCGGGGTCGTCGATGGGGTGGCCGAGCAGGTGCTCCGCCTCGATCGGGTTCGGGGTCAGGATGCCCCTGGTTCCGCGCAGCAGGCGGGGCCGGCCGGCGACGGCGGCCAGGGCGTAGGCGTCGAGCACCAGGACCGCGTCGCGGCGCAGCAGCCGGGGGAGCCGGCGCAGCATCCCGGCGCACTCGCCGATGTCGTCCAGGCCCGGACCGAGGAGGACGGCGTCCGCCTCCCGCACGTCCGCCGCCAGTCCGGGCAGCGAACGCGCGAGCACCGAGCCCGCCCTGCTCTCCGCGAGCGGGACGACGCCGGACTCGGGGAACGCGACGGCGCTCGCGGTCGCGGCGGAGGCGCCGATACCGAGCGTGAGCCGGCCGGCGCCGACCCGCAGCGCGGCGCGACCGGCGAGCAGGGCGGCCCCCGGGGAGCGGCGCGCGCCGCCGATCACGACGAGCTGGCCGCGCGACCGCTTCGAGTCTCCGGGCGCGGGAAGCGGCCAGCCGCGCAGGAGGGCGCCGTCGACCGTCTCGACCCGCCGATCAGTTCGAGACACGGGCCGCCCCCGGGTGCTCGGTGCGCGGGACGCCGAGCTCGCTCAGGTGCTCGACGTCCGCGAAGACGCCGATGCGCCACGCGGCGCCGGCACCGCCTCCGTCGTCGTCCTCCCGCTCCAGCGTCGTGACCGACGCGTTCGCCACCGTCCGGTTCCGCAGGAACTCGTCCAGCTCCCGCTCGCTCCAGCCGAGCAGCACGTAGAGGAACAGGCTGACCACCGCGTCGTGGGTGAAGAGGACCGCGGAACCGCCCGGCCCCGCCGTCAGGTCGCGCAGGAACGACCGCAGCCGCAGCGCGACATCCGTCCACGCCTCCCCGCCCGGCGGCCGGTAGTAGAACTTGCCGAGCCAGCGCCTCCGAGCCGCCTCCTGCGGCAGCCGCGCCTCGACCCCGCGGGCGGTCAGCGCGTCCAGGATGCCGAGCTCCCGGTCCCGCAGCCGCTCGTCGATCGTGACGGCGGCCTCCGCGCCGAGCGCGAGCCTGGCCGTCTCCACCGCCCGCAGATAGGGCGAGCACAGCAGGACGGGCGCACCGCCGACCCCCGCGAGCTCGGAGAGCTCGGCCGCGAGGCGCGGACGCAATGCCTCCGCCTGCTGCCGGCCGAGGGCCGAGAGCGGCACGTCGGCGTCGCGCGCGGGGACGGCGATCGCCTCCGCGCCCGCAGCCTCCGCCTCGGCCGCCGCGACGTTCGCCGTGCTCTCGCCGTGCCGGATCAGGATGAGCTTGCGTGCCGTCATTGCCGGGAGTGTACGCCGGGGCGGGGCGCGCGGGGACCGGCCGCCGCCGCCCTGTCACCCTGCCGCTCGGCGGTAGAGCATCCCGCGCCGCCGCACTACGCTGGCCTCGTGCTGAGGCGAGTAGCGGACGGCGTTGTGGTGCACGAGAGCACGTTCTGCCAGAGCAACGCGGTGGTCGTGGAGGGTTCCCGCGGTGTGCTCGTGATCGACGCTGGCGTGCACGAGACCGAGCTGGAGTGCCTGGCGGACGACCTCCGCGCTGCCGACCGGGAGGTGGTGGCCGCGTTCTCGACGCATCCGCACTGGGACCACCTGCTCTGGCATCCGGCGCTGGGCGCTCCGCCGCGGTGGGCGACGGCGCTCGGTGCGAGCACGGCGCGGGCGCGGCTCGCCAGCGCCATCGACCGGGCGCGCTTCGGCATCCCCGAGGACGTGCCGTTCGAGCTGCTGGGTGACGTGACCGGGCTGCCCCAGGATGCCGAGGAGCTTCCCTGGGACGGTCCGCGGGTGCGCATCGTCGAGCACCGCGCGCACACCGCCGGGCACGCGGCGCTGCTGATCGAGAACGTCGGCGTGCTCGTGGCGGGCGACATGCTCTCGGACGTCTTCGTCCCGATGCTCGACCTGCGCGACGCCGCCGACCCGCTCGCGGACTACGCGGACGCCCTCGACCTGCTCGAGAACGCGGCGGCGGGCGTGGACACGGTCATCCCCGGGCACGGCTCGGTCGGGGGAGCCGGCGATCTGCGCTCGCGCGTCGAGCTGGACCGCGCGTACGTGCGGGCGCTGGCCGACGGCGCGGAGCCGGACGACCCGCGGATCGGGCCGGAGGCGCGGCCCGGCTGGGAGTTCGTCGCCGACGTGCACGCCCGCCAGGCGGCGGTGCTGGCCGAGCGGCGCGCGGGCGGCGGGGGAGCGTAGCGCCCCGCGCGTACCCTGTGCGGCGTGCAGACCTTCCTGCCCTACCCGTCCTTCGCCGAGAGCGTGCGCGTGCTCGACCGCGCCCGGCTCGGCAAGCAGCGGGTGGAGGCGCTGCAGGTGCTGCGCGCGATCACGGTTCCCGGGTACGGCTGGCGCAACCACCCGGTCGCGAAGATGTGGCGCGGCTACGTCCCGGCGCTGACGCGCTACGCGCTCGAGTCGGCGGACGCCTGGATCGAGCTCGGGCACGCCGACACCGTGCGGCCGCAGGTGCTGCTGTTCGCGCCCGAGGTGGAGGGGGTCGCGCAGGAGGAGCTGGAGCTGCCGCCGTGGATCGGGGACCCGGACTTCCACCGCAGCCACCGGTCGAACCTGGTGCGCAAGGACGCCGGGTTCTACGGGCCGCTGTTCCCCGGCGTCCCCGACGACCTGCCGTACGTGTGGCCCGGCGCGACCCGGGAGGCGGACGGGACCGCGCTGCCGGCCTGAGCGTCCCGCCCCGACGGGCGTACGGTGTGCCGCGGAGGGGGATCGGATGCGCAGACGGGTTCTGATCGTCGACGGCGAGCGGTTCGTGCCGCTCGGCGACGTCGACGAGCTGGAGCGGCGGATCGTCGCCGCCGCCCGCGACGGCGGGGGCTTCGTCTCGTTCGCCACCGAGGCGCGCGAGGTCGAGCTCTTCGTCACGCCCGCCCTCTCCATCGTGGTCGAGGACATCGACCCGTCCGCCTGAACCGGCCCGCTCCTCCGACATTTGTGCCAAATGTGTGCTCGGGCCGCGTGCAGGCCGACATTTGTGCCAAATGTCCGCCTGCCGCATCCGGCCGACATTTGTGCCAAATGTGTGCTCGGGGCGCGCGCAGGCCGACATTTGTGCCAAATGTCGGCGCGGCGGGAGCAGCGTCGTTTGCGGCATAACCGATTATCGATTATGGTGTGAGACGCGTGCCACGGAGGCCGCGCACACGAGAGGATCAACGATGATCGACAGACGACGAATCATGATCGCGGTCGGCGCCCTCGCGGCCGTCGGTCTCGCGCTGAGCGGCTGCGCCGCCGGCGGTTCGGACGCGGGAGGCGGGAAGGCGAAGGTCAGCCTGCTCGTCAACGTCACTCCCAACCTCACCGAGGAGTGGTGGAACTCCCTCGTCGCCCCGTTCGAGAAGGCGCATCCCGACATCGACGTCGTCATCCAGAACCCCGGCGCGGAGGGCGTCGCGGCCGCCGTGCCGCGGCTGCTGGCGGCCGGGGACGCGCCCGACGTCGTCGAGTCGCTTCCGCCGACCACGACGCTCGCCCCCGAGCTGGTCGACCTCTCCAAGTACGACTGGGCCTCCAAGGGCCCCCTCGCCGACCAGTACAAGATCGACGGCAAGAACTACATGGCCGGCATCGGCATGCAGCTGCAGAGCCTCTGGTTCTACAACAAGGACGCGTTCGCCGCCGCCGGCATCAGCGAGACGCCGACCACGGTCGAGGAGTTCTCCGACGACCTCGCCAAGCTCAAGAAGGCGGGCTGGACCCCGATCCAGACCGGCGGCGACTGGATGTCCAGCTACGCCCTGCAGACCGTCGGCCTGCCGACCGTGATCGCGGAGCACCCGGACTGGTACGCCAAGATGACGAAGGGCTCGCTGACCTTCAGCAAGACCTACGGCGACGCGGTGAAGACCTACGCCGACTGGATCGCGAAGGGCTACGTCAACGACGACGCCCTCGGCATCAAGTACCCGGACGCCGAGCAGAACTTCCTCGCGGGCAAGTCCGCGCTCTACCCGATGGGCAGCTGGTTCGTCGCGAGCGAGGCCGCGGCGAAGGACCCGGCGAAGATCGGCGTCTTCCGCGCCCCGGCCTTCGAAGGCGTGGACAAGCCGGCGATGGGCGCGAACATCGCGAGCCCCTACGTGATCATGAAGGACGCCAAGCACGTCGACGCCGCCGCGAAGCTCGTCGAGTACCTGGTGACCGACAAGGCGGCGATCCTCGACCAGCTGAAGGTCGACGGCAACTACCGTGCCGGCTACGAGTACGACATGGACGACCTCGGCAAGGAGCTGCTGAAGATCGTGGCCGACACCCCGGACGCCTCGTACACGCCGACCGGTCAGGGCTACGGCCAGCGCACCCTCCCCGACGGCTACTCGACCGAGATCAACGCCCAGACGCAGGCGCTTCTGGGCGGCACCTCCGCGGCCGACGTGAACAAGGCCATGGACGCCTGGTTCGCCGCCAACGCCAACTGAGTGAGGTCCCGCCATGATGATCGACAACACGGTGTCCAGGCCGCCGCTCGCCCCCGTCCCCGACGCCGCGCGACGTGCACGGCGACGACGGGCGGACCTCGGCGACCGGCTGGCCGGACTCGTCATGGCGGGACCGGCGGTGCTCGTCTTCATCGCGATGTTCATCGTGCCGATGATCCTGGCGTTCGTGCTGAGCCTCACCGACTGGAACGGCTACAGCCTGCGCTTCGACTTCATCGGCTTCGAGAACTACCGGTTCGCCTTCCGCAACCCGCGCACCATCGACGCCGTCGTCTACACCGCCGTGATCGCGGTGGTCGGCACCATCCTGTGCAACGGCATCGGGCTCGCCCTCGCCGCGCTCATCTCGGGAGCCGGCCGCGCGAACACCGTGCTGCGCACGATCTTCTTCTACCCGTACATCATCAGCGCCCTGATCATCGGGTTCCTGTGGTCGGCGCTGCTGTCCCCGCACGGCGCGGTGAACGGTCTGCTCGGCGCGGTCGGGATCGGGCCGGTGCCGTTCCTCACCGACGTCGGCTTCGCCAAGGCGACGGTGATCCTGACGATCGTGTGGGCGCACTTCGGCTTCAACATGATCCTCTACATCGCCGGCATCAAGTCGGTGCCGAGCGAGTACTACGAGGCGGCGACGGTGGACGGCGCCGGCCGCTGGCAGCAGTTCCGCAGCATCACGGTGCCGATGATCGCGCCGGTCGTGACCGTGAACCTGGTGCTGACGCTGGTCGGGCTGCTCAAGGTCTACGACGTGGTGCTCGCGCTGACGGACGGCGGGCCGGCCGGGTCGACGCAGACGATCGTCTACCAGATCCTCAAGGACTCGTTCGCGCAGTCGAAGCTCGGCCTCGGCGCCGCCCAGTCGGTCGTGCTGCTGATCGTCACCGCGGCGATCGGCCTGGCCGTCACATTCGCCCGCAGGGGCGCAGAGCGGAAGGTGACCGACTGATGACGACGCCCCTCCAGGACACCCCGAACCTCGGCGCGGAGGCGCTGCTCGCCGATCCCCTGGACGACAGGCAGCGCACTCCCCGCCGCCGCCCGGGCGGACCGGCGCGGGACGGCCGGTCGCCGCTGGCCGCGACCGTGCGCTGGATCGTGCTCGGCGCGATCTCCCTGGTCATGCTGGTGCCGCTGTACGTGCTCGTGATCAGCGCGTTCAAGCCGCAGGACGAGATCATCCGGCACCCGCTGGAGATCTCCGCGGGCTCGTTCACGTTTGAATACCTCTGGAACGCGATCACCAGCTCCAAGTTCAACGTGATCGCGGCCTACGGCGTCACCCTGCTGTTCGTTGCGCTGGTGAACCTGTTCTGCATCCTGCTCTCGGCGCCGGTCGCGTACGTCATCGCCCGCGGCCGGAAGAAGTGGCACATGGCGCTGCTGCTGCTGTTCGTCTCCGGCCTCTTCATCCCGGGCCAGGTGACGCTGATCCCGGTCGTGTTCGTGCTGCGCGTGCTCGGGCTGATCAACACCATCCCGGGGTTCATCCTGTTCGAGACGGCCGCGACGCTTCCGGTGACGATCTTCCTGTTCAGCGCCTACTTGCGCACAGTCCCTCGCGACATCGACGAGGCGGCGGCGCTGGACGGCGCCGGGCGCATCCGGATCTTCTGGTCGTGCGTGTTCCCGATCATGCGGCCGGTCGTGGCGACCGTCGTCGTGCTCAACTCGATCGGCGTCTGGAACGACTTCGTGAGCCCGCAGATCATCCTCGGCCCCGGTTCCGGCATCTACACGGTCACGACCGGCGTGTACGCGGCGGTCGGCGAGTTCTCGACGGACTACACGGTCGTCTTCCCGACGCTGCTGCTGGCCATCGCGCCGATCGTGATCTTCTTCATCATCATGCAGCGGCACATCATCGGCGGCCTGGTCGCCGGGGCGACGAAGGGCTGAGCACCGTGCAGACCATCACCGGAGTCCCCGCGAGCGCGATCCCCGCCTGGGCCGTCCTGCAGCGCCGGCTGTTCGCGGAGATCGAGGACGCCTGGCGGCTGTTCGCCGAGCGCTACACGCGCGAGGACGGGGGCGTGCGCTTCCCCGCCGTCTTCACCGACCGCGACGGCGTCGACGACCTCTACGAGCCGTTCTTCAACTGGCCGGCCTTCTACCTGCTCGGGGGGAGCGACGAGGTGCTCGCCGCGGCCAAACGGCACTGGAGGGGCGTGACGGCACAGCTGCAAGACGCAAGGATGCTGACCGACGAGTACGAGAACGGCTACGACTGGTTCCACCAGGGCGAGTCGCTGCTGTTCTTCTACGGCATCTGCGCGGCCGACCCCGCCGACCCGGAGTTCGCCGCGCGGGCGCGCCGCTTCGCCGAGCTCTACACCGACCCGGCCCGCGGCAACTACGACCCGGAGCACAACATCATCCGCGCCCCGCACAACGGCGCCCTCGGCCCGCGGCCCGGCCTGAACGACGTCGTGCAGCCGTATTCGGCCGGCCTGGCCGAGATGGAGCGCTACGGGCTGCCGCTGGAGTACGTCCCCGGCATCGAGCGCTGGAGCGACCTCGCCGATCCGGCCAACGCGCGCGCGATGGGGGAGGCGATGCAGCGCGCCGCCGCCGGCGACGTCGTCGTGAACCTCGCCGCGACCAGCCTCGTCGCCAACCGCTGGCTCTACGACGGCGACGACGCGTCCGCCGCCTGGATCGAGCGCTACGTCGGCGGCTGGGAGGAGCGGGCCCGCGCGAACGGCGGCCTGATCCCGGACAGCGTCGCACCGGACGGCACGGTCGGCGGGCTGCACGACGGCCGCTGGTTCGGCGGCCACTACGGCTGGACCTGGCCGCACGGCCTCCCGTCCATCGGGATGGCCACCGTCGTCTCCGGGCTGAGCGCGGCCCTGGTCACGGGCGACGACCGGCACCTCGACACCGCGCGGGCGGTGCTGGACGCCGTGCTCGCCGAGGCGATCGTCGCCCCGGTCGCCGAGACGCCGTACAGCCTGCGCGGCGGCTGGCTTGCCCGGCTCGGCGCCGACGCCGCCGCGCCGGCGCTGCTGGTCCCGCACCGGTACGGACGGCACGGCTGGTTCGACTACGCCCCGATGCCGCTCGAGCTGCCGACCTGGCTGTGGTGGTGGTCGCGCAGCGAGGCGGACCGCGACCGGCTCCGGCGGGTGCGCGACGGCCTGCCGGCAACCGACGAGCCGGTGAAGCCGTTCCGCGACAAGGCGGAGGCCGGGCACGAGGCGCCCTGGCTCGACTTCCTGGACGGCGCCCTCCCCGACTACCCGGAGCGCGCGCTCTCGATGGCGCTCGGCCAGGTCGCCCGGCGCGTCGCCATGATCGACGCCGACGACAGCGATCCCGCCACCGTGCACCTGCACTTCTGGCAGCGCGTGAACCCGGTGGTCACCGAGGTGCTCACCCAGCTGGTCTCCGGCGCGCCGCAGGTGCTCTACAACGGCGGCCTTCCGTTCGCCGCCGTCGAGTACGAGGACGCCGGCCGCGGTCGCCCCGGCCTGCCCGAGGACGTCGCGGCGCTCGTGACGGGGCTGGAGCGCGACCGCATCGAACTGCAGCTGGTCAACACCTCGCAGCGGCACACCAGGACGGTCGTGGTGCGCCCGTCCCGGTTCGGCCGCGCGCTCCTCGCCGCCGTCGGCTTCGGCACGGCTGACGGTGCGGACTACCCGGGCCCGACCACGGCGTACGCCGCGACGCAGGGCCGGCCGGGGCACGCGCTGCTGGACACCGACGCCGACGGCGTCGAGGTCGTCCTGCCGCCCGCGCACCGCATCGACCTGGTGCTCGTCACCGCCCCCGCAGCCACGCCGGCCCGCCACCGCGGCGCACCGGCCATCGCCCAGACCGCCTACTCGAAGGAGTGACCATGACCGACGCCTCAGGCGCCCTCCCGCATCCCGATTTCGCCCTGCCCGTGCGCGGCGACGCGTACCGGCGGCCGGACCAGGACACGATCGCTGGTCTCGACACGGTGTCGTCGGCCACGGCGTGCGCCAAGCTGCACGGGATGGGCATCAGCCGCTCGTACGTCGACGGCCCGGTCCCGCTCACCCCGGGGCAGCGCGTCGTCGGCTCCGCGATCACCCTGCAGTTCATGCCGCAGCGCGAGGACCTCGCGTCCGGGCTCGGCCAGGAGTACGTCGAGCGGCACACCGCGCTCTGGGCGGTGCTGGAGCAGGTGCAGCCGGGCGACGTCCTCGTCATCCAGGCGTACGGCAGCCGGTTCTCCGGCTGCATCGGCGACATCCTGGCGCGCTACTTCAAACGCAAGGGCGGGGTCGGGATCGTCGTGGACGGCCGGATCAGGGACGCCGGCCGCATCCGCGAGCTCGGCATCCCGGTCTGGTCGACGGGGACGACGCCGCACTACGCATCGCAGACCGAGCTGTTCCCGTGGGGCTACGACGTCCCCGTCGCGGTCGGCGGCGCCCTCTGCATGCCGGGCGACGTGGTGATCGCCGACGACGACGGCCCGGTGATCGTGCCGCAGGCGATGGCCGGCCAGGTGATCGAGGCCGCACGCGACCACGAGGACTGGGAGACGTTCAGCAGGCGCCGCCTCGACGACGGCGCCCGGCTCAGCGACTACTACCCGCTCACCCCGGACACGCGAGAGGAGTACGAGGCGTGGCGTTCCGCGCAGGCCTTCGCCCTCTGACCCCGACACCGGGCGCCTCGACCGCGTTCGGGCTGGGCTGCGCGCCGATCGGCAACCTCTACCGCCCGGTGGCGGACGAGGACGCCGACGCGACCGTCACGGCGGCGCTCGAGCACGGCATCCGCTTCTTCGACACCGCGCCGCATTACGGCGCGGGCGCGAGCGAGCGGCGGCTGGGCCGGGCGCTGCGCGACGTGGACCGCGACACCCTCGTGATCGCGACCAAGGTCGGGCGGCGCATCGTCGACGCCGCGGGGGAGGACGTCCCTTCCGGCGGCATCGGACGGGACACCGTCGGCGACCTGACCGCCGACGGTGTCCTGCGCAGCGTCGAGGGCAGCCTGCTCCGGCTCGGCACCGATCGCATCGACCTGCTCTACCTGCACGACCCCGCCGACGTGGACGCCGCGCTGCGGGGGGTGATCCCCGCGCTGCTCCGGCTGCGGGAGCAGGGCGTCGTCCGTGCCGTCGGCGTCGGCATGGTCTGGCCGGAGCCGCTGACCCGGTTCGTGCGCGAGACCGACCTCGACGTCGTGATGGTCGCGGGCAGGACGACCCTGCTCGACCGCACCGCGGAGGCGGAGCTGCTCCCGGCGGCGCGCGAGCGCGGCGTCGGCGTGATCGCCGCCGGCGTCTACAACTCGGGCATCCTCGCCGACCCGGTCGGCGCGCCCTACTTCGACTACCGGGAGGCGTCCCCGGAGCTGCGCGCCAGGGCGCTGCGGCTGCGCGAGCTGTGCCTGGCCGCCGGCGTCGAGCTGCCGACCGTCGCCGCGCGTTACCCGCTGCGACGTGAGCCGGTGGAGGCCGTCGTCGTCGGCGCGCGCACGCCGGAGGAGGTGGCGGCGTTCGCCGCCGCGGAGACGGCGGACATCCCCGAGGGGCTGTGGGCCGAGCTGGAGGACGCCGGCGCACGGGTCCCGGGATGACCGGCCTGCTCGACGCGCACATCCACCTCTGGGAGCTCGACCGCATCGAGCTGCCCTGGTTCCGGCCCGAGCTCGGCCTGCCGGAGGCCGTCCGGCTCGGTGACCTCGCCGCGGCGGCCTCCGCGCTCGCCTCGGCCACGGACCCGGGCCCGCTGGCGGGCGCGATCGCGGTGCAGGCCGGGGGCAGTCGCGCGGAGGCACTGTGGCTCACCGGGATGCGCGAGACGCTGCTGGCCGGTGCGGTCGTCCAGTTCGACCCGGAGGACGCGGAGGGCTGGGCCGTCTCGCTCGTCGGGAGCGCCGCGCGCGGGATCCGCGTCGCCGTGCCCGGCCGGCGGGCCGACCTCGCGGACGTGGCCGGACTGGACGAGGCCTGCGCGCGCGTCGGGGCGGCAGACGGGGTGGTCGAGTTCCTGGTCAGGGCCGAGCAGCTGGAGGCCGTCGCGGTCGTCGCCGCCCGGCACCCGCGCACCCGGTTCGTGCTCTGCCATCTCGGCCTGGGCGCAGGCGACCCGGATGCGGCGTGGGAGCGCGGGCTGCGTGCTGTCGCTGCGTCCGCCAACGCCGCGGCCAAGGTCTCGGGGATCGTGACCGCCGGCGATCCGGACGGCACGCGGCTGCGGAAGATCGTGGACACGGCCGTCGACGCGTTCGGCATCCACCGGCTGCTGTTCGGCAGCGACTGGCCGATGTCGGCGCGGGTCGCGCCGTACCCGGAGCTGGTCGGACGAGTCGCCGCCGCGCTGCCGCCGCTCTCCGGCGGGGAGGCGGCGGCGTTCTGGGGCGGGACGGCGCGGGAACTCTACCGGCTCTGAGCCGCCCCGGCGTCGTCCGCGTCCGGCCCGAGCAGCGTCCCCGCCGCGTGCGCGCGGAACAGCGCCGCGGCCGCGTCCGGGTCGTCGCCGTCGAGCAGGTCGAGCAGGCTCCGGTGCCAGTCGGCGACCTCGTGCCAGTCGCCCTCGAACGCCGGGTCGCCGAGCACGTGCATCGAGCGCAGGCCCGGCTCGATGATGTCCCACCAGCGCGGCAGGTAGCTGTTGCCGCCCGCCTCGATCACGCTGCGGTGGAACACGAAGTCGAACTCGCGGAACGCGCCGAGATCCTTGCTGTCCGCCGCCTCGTGCATCCGGTCGATCAGGCCGCTCAGCTGCTCCCTGGCCTCCGGTGTGAGCCTGCCGCAGGCCAGCCGTCCGGCGATCGCCTCCAGCTCGGCGCGGGCGAAGCGCGCCTGCGCCACCTCCTCGTCGGAGTAGCTGGCGACGAAGTTGCCCAGGTGCCGCACGTGCGAGACCAGGCCCTCGTGGGCGAGCTGCTTGAGCGCGTCGCGGACGGGGGCCTGGCTCACCTGCATCCGCTTGGCGAGCTGCGACTCGACCAGCTGCTCGCCGGGAGCCAGCGTGCCGTCCTTGATCATCGTCTTCATCAGCTCGTAGATTTGGTCGGAGAGCAGGCCGCGCTTGAGCTCCGAGAGCGAGCCGAGGTGGTCGGTCATCGCGCCGCCTCCGCCGCCTCCGCGGCGCCGGAGGTCACGGACGCGTACGCCTCGAGCCAGGCGTCGGCGATCAGCCGCGACCCTGCGGGGGTCGGGTGGACGCCGTCCGGCGCGATCGCGGCGACGCCGTGCTCAGCCGCCGCGGCGCTCATCCGCTCCTGCAGGGGCACCAGCCGGGCGTCGGCGTCCTGCGCGATGCGGGCGACGGCAGCGCGCTTCTCGTCGAGGTCCTCGGTCCACGCGCCCTGGTCGTCGCTCAGCGGAAGGAAGAACGGCTCGATCAGGATCAGCCGGGCGCCGTCCACCGCGTCGAGCAGCCGGCGGTAGGTCGCCTCGTAGGCGGCGACCGGGGTGGGGTCGTCGCTGTCGAAGCGCCTCCACATGTCGTTCACGCCGACGTACACGGTGAGGATGTCCGGCCGGGCCGCGAGCACGTCCTCCGTCCAGCGGCGCTCCAGGTCGACGGCGCGGTCGCCGGCGATGCCGCGGTTGATCACCGTCGCGTCGCCGCCGAGCGCATCGACGATCAGGGAGACGTAGCCGTCGCCGTACGAGCCGTCGTCGGAGCGGTCGCGCCCCGCGTCGGTGATGGAGTCGCCGGCGAATACCAGTCGTTGCGTCATGTCATCCTCTCGCCGCCCGCCCTCGCGCGCGATCGTTCCAGCATAATCGATAATCGGTGGGCGGCCGTGCCGCCGCGCACGCAACGAGGGCCGCCCCGCGTGCGGAGCGGCCCTCGTTCCTCGCCTCAGCGGCTAGGGCCGGACCCCGGCCTGCCACGCGGGCGCGCCGTACTGGAATGCGCCCAGGCTCGGGACGGGATCGGTCGAGCCGTCGTTCACCCCCGGCAGCGGGATGGCCGCGTTGCGTGCGGGCGATCCGGCCTGGAGGCGGTAGTCGTGCGCCGCCGCATCCACGAACAGCGGGTCGCCGTCGAGGAGGTTGTTGGACAGCACGAGCCCGCCCTCGGTAGCGCGGTCGATCCCCTTGATCGGGCCGATGTTGTTGTAGATCTTCGTGCCGGTCGACTGACCGGGCTCGCGCACGTAGAACAGCGTCATGCCGCCGGTGTTGTTGTAGACCGCGTTGTCGTGCGACCCGGAGCCGAGCCCGTTGAGCTCGACCGTGCCCTCCGGGTTGCCCCAGCCGACGTTGTTGTCGATCTGCAGGTCGCTCATGCCGTTGTCGGCATAGATCCCGGACATCCCGAACGGATAGACGCCGCCCGGGCGCGGGTTGGGGTCGTGCAGCACGTTGTGGTCGATGCGGGTGCCCTCCATGCGCGCGGAGCAGCAGGAGTAGATGGCGGCGGTGTCCAGGCTCAGGGTCGCGTACCCGGAGATGTCGTTATACGCGATCCGATCCGGGCCGGTGGTGGTGCCGGCCACGCCGTTCCACTGCAGGTTGATGCCGCTGCGACCCGAGCGCTGCATGGTGTTGTGCATCACGGTCTGGCTGTGGCCCTGGACGGCGACGCCGGCGGCGTAGGTGCCCGCGTAGTCGACGTTTGAGATCGCGTTGTCGACGGCGGTGTTGCCGTAGCCGCCGAGCGAGACCCCGTTGCCCGCGCTGAAGCGCAGCGTGCTGTTCCGGATGGTGTTCCCGGTGCCCTTCAGCACGATCCCGGTGTCGGCGACGCCGCGCGTGACGTTCTCGCCGCAGTTCGTGGTGCCGCGGGTGACGTCCCAGTAGTGGCTGAGGTAGCGGCCGTCGATGCCGTCCAGGGTCACGCCGGTGCTGGTGTCGCCGGTGCGGATGGTCGAGGCGAACAGCCCGACGCCCTCGACCCGGACGTGGCTGGCGGAGGTCAGGTCGAACGCGAGGTCGCGCGCCTTGGCCTCGATGCGGTGCCGGTTCGGGTTGTCGTCGCTGTAGACGTACAGCCGCTTCGCCTGGGCGTCGTAGAAGTAGGAGCCGGGGTGGCCGAGCTCGCCGATCTTGCCGGAGAGCCGGTACCAGGTGTCGGTCGGGACGACCTTGTGCACGCACACCGGCGCCGTGGTCAGGGTGACCGAGCCGACGGCCGAGCTCGCGACCGTCCCGGTGGTGGTGATGTACCAGTAGGAGGTCAGGGCGCGGGCGCCGTTCCAGTAGCCGGCGGGGCGGGTGAGCGCCGGGTCGACGATGGTGGCGCCGGCGGATCCGGCCTTGGCGCGCTCGACCACCGGGTCGAGCAGGTCCGTCCCCGGGAACGGGTAGGAGGCCTCGATGTCCATCGCGCCGTCCGTGAAGACCTGCGCCTCGGCGCCGGCCGGCCCGCGGTCGGCGGGGACGCTGAAGATCTTGCGGTCGGCGACGGCCCGGCTGAACAGGGAGTCCGCCGCGAACGGGTCGGCCGCGACGACGGCAGCCAGGTCGTTCTGCCCGACGGGGGTGAAGCCGGTCAGGCGCTCGGCCCCGCTGACCACCACCTTCGCCCCGGGCGCCGCCCGGAACACGATCGGTGCGTCCGCGGTGCCGGAGCGCGCGGGCGTCACGGTCTCGCGGTAGGTGCCGGAGCCGATCAGGCAGGTGTCGCCCGGCTGGGCGACGTCGGCGCACTGCTGGATGGTACGGAACGCGGTGTCGGGGGATCGTCCGTCGGCGCCCGCCGGACCATCCGCCGACACGTAGTAGCTGGTCCCGGTCGCGTCCGCCGGAAGCGGTGCCGCGAGTCCGGGGGAGGCCGTCGTGACCAGGGAGAGGGCGGCGGCCGCCGTGACGACCGCGGTGATGGCGCCGCGTCGGCGGCGCACGCGTGCAGAATCGAGCATCGTTGCTCCTATCGATTGTGAGTAATCGATAATGTAGGAGTCAAGGAGGCGAGCGTCAAGAGTCCCGATCCCGAGTCTGCGAAAGCGTTCAGACAGCGGCCACCGCCCCTCCCGCTCTCTTCTCGCCGCAGCGGGCTCCGGCGTACCGTGCCGCTGTGCCGTCGCGACGGAGCGACGGCGGGACTAGGGAGCACCATGAAACGCACATCGCTCGTCTCACTCGCCCTCGCCATCGCGGGGACCGCCGCCCTCGCGATCGGAGCGGGTGCACCGGCCACGGCCGCGACGGCCCCCGACACCAGCGGGATCTACACGGTGCACCCCATCGTGGAGAAGGCGGCGCTCGCCACGAGCGCGCTGACGCCGTCGTTCACACCGGCCGACTGCCTCGCCCAGACCGGAGGGCGCGTGGCCTGCCAGACGCCGGAGACCATCCGCGCGGCGTACGACATTCCCGCGACCATCGGCGGCGTGCCCGCCGGCACCGGCCAGACCGTCGTCATCGTCGACGCGTTCGGCAGCCCGACCGTCGCCTCCGACCTCGCGACGTTCTCGCAGACCTTCGGGCTGCCGGCGCCGCACCTGACGGTCTACTACCCGGGCGGCAAGCCCACCTGGAACGGCCGGGGGACGCAGACCGGCTGGGCGGAGGAGACCTCGCTCGATGTGCAGTGGGCGCACGCGGTGGCGCCCGGCGCGAACATCGCGCTCGTCATCGCGGCAAACGACCACGGCGCATCCATCGACAACGCCGTGCGGTACGCGGTGGACAACCGGCTCGGCAACGTGCTGTCGATGAGCTACGGCGAGGCCGACTACCTGATCGCCTCCCCGCACGCCAACAACGGGCAGACCACCCAGGCGCAGAAGTCGTTCGCCAAGGCGGCGGCGGCCGGGATGTCGCTGTTCGCCTCCTCGGGCGACGACGGCTCCGACAACGGCGCCGGGTACCCGAACTTCGGCTTCCCCGCGTCCGACCCGAACGTGACGGCCGTCGGCGGTACCAACGTCTGGGCCGGTAGCGGCCTGAACGCGCCGCACGACACGGTGTGGGGCGACTACGCCGACTGCCCGCTCACGTGCGCGTTCGGCGTCGTGGGGGAGACCGGTGGCGCCCCGAGCCTGTTCCTGCCCAAGGGCGGCTCCGACGTCGCGTACAACGCCAGCGTCTACACCGGGGTGCTCACCTACCTCGGCTTCCTGGGCGGTGACGCGAACGGCTTCTACTACTTCGGAGGCACCTCGGCGGGCTCGCCGCAGTGGGCTGCGCTGACGGCGGACGCCATCCAGGCCGTCGGCCACACGGTCGGCAACGTCTCCCACTACGCGCAGGGCTGGGCGGCGAGCGGCATCCTGTTCGACGTCACCCAGGGCAGCAACGCCACCCCGACCTACACCGGCGGCTACTCCGCCACCGCGGGCTGGGACCGCCCGACCGGCTGGGGCACTCCGGACGTGGGGAGGATCATCGCCGCTCTGAAGTGACGCCGACCGCTTCGGCGGCCCGAGAAGTTGCGTACTCGCAGCTATTGTGCCGCCGCAGCGGCCGTCGTATCCTCATCTCGACAGGGCCGCGGGGGCCCCCCCGCGGCCACCCCCCCCCGGCCCGCGGCGCCCCGACGGCGACGACCTCCCCCGGTCAGGCCGCCGGCCGCCGCGCCCTTCTCGCGTCCGTTGCGCCGGATCTGTCACATCCGGGGACGCTGAGACGTCTTCTCTTCAGTGCGCGTGCGAACCGCGCGCCCGACAGGGACTGAGGAGAAGACATGAGCGAATCGATCGAAACGCTGCGCAGGAGCGTCAGCGGACGGGTGATC
>NZ_JBQCGZ010000028.1:0-4135 GCF_051955155.1 Leifsonia sp. | reverse complement strand
CAACAACCACTGGCACATCCGCAGACGAGGCACCAACTACGAACTCATACCCCCGACCGGCACCGGGCTGGCACCGATACCCCTCCACCCCAAAAGCACCACCTGGGAACACGTACGACAATGCACCGGATGAGCACGCCCCGGTGGGGACTGTCTTGGGGAGCGCCGTGTCGCGCTCGGCCTGAGCCGAGCGCGACAGATGCCCGCGGCGGACCCGACCGCGGCAAGGCGGGTGGGTTCTAGCCGGGGCGGAAACGCGAGCGACGCGGAGAGACAGGGCTCAGCGCGCCGTCTTGCGCGACGAAATCACCCCGGTGTCGAAACCGAAGAGATAAAGGTTCCCGTTGAAGCGTGCGTGCTCGATCTTGATGCACCGGTCCATCACGACGGTGAGGCCCTTCTCCTCGCCGTAGCGAGCGGCATCCTCATTCCAGATGCCCAGCTGCACCCACACGGTGGGGGAGCCGATCGCGACGACCTCGTCGATCACCGAGGGGATGTCGGAGGGCTTGCGGAAGACATCCACGATGTCGGGCACCTCGGGCAGGTCGGCGAGCGACTTGTACACCGGCTGGCCGAGGATGGTGTCCGCGTTGGGGTTCACGAAGTACACCCGGTAATCGCTGGACTGCAGCAGGTAGGTGCCGACGAAGTAGCTGGCACGCGACGGGTTCGACGATGCTCCGACGATCGCCACAGACTTCGCCCGCTGGAGGATGCCCAACCGCTGTTTCGCGTCCGGACCCACCCACGTGCGCTGCGATCGCAGCAACCGCGCGAGCGGCGAATCGGCCGGCAGCTCGCAGCTCAGGCCGTTCGGAAGCTGCGTGACCGTGGTGCTCTCGTCCGTCGCTGTGCTCATCACTTGCCCTCCAGCGCTCTGGTGAGCGCCTGGTCCAGATCGTAGATGATGTCGTCCGGGTCTTCGATGCCGACGCTGATGCGCACGAGCCCCGGCAGCACGCCCGCGTCGTGCAGCTGCTGCTCGGTCAGCTGTGCGTGCGTCGTGGACGCGGGATGGATGACCAGCGTCTTCGCGTCACCGATGTTCGCCAGGTGGCTGGCCAGGTCCACGGACTCGATGAAGCCCTGCCCCACCTCGCGGCCACCCTTCACGACGAAGCTGAACACGCTGCCCGGGCCCTCCGGCAGATACTTCTTCGCCCGTTCGTGGTGCGGGTGCGACTCCAGGCCCGCCCAGTACACGTGCTCGATGCGCGGATCGGCCTCGAGCCACTCCGCGACGGCGCGCGCACCGGCGATGTGCGCACGCATGCGTAACGGGAGCGTCTCGACGCCCTGCGCGAGTAGGAACGCGGCGAACGGGTCCAGTGCCGGACCGATGTCGCGCAGCTGCTCGGCGCGCAGCCTGGTGAGGAACGCGTACTCGCCGAAGTTGCCGTTCCACTGCAGATTGCCGTACGTGTGCACGGGCTCGCTGAACAGCGGGAAGCGCGGGTTGTGCCAGTCGAACCGGCCGGACTCGATCACGACGCCGCCGAGCGTCGTGCCGTGGCCGCCGAGGAATTTGGTGGCCGAGTGGACGACGATGTCGGCGATCTCGCCGGAGGGGTGCGCGACCGTCTCGGCGAAGACGAGCTTCGTGTTCTCGCGGATCGCGGCGGCGTAGTCGGCCGGGTCGGTTCCCGCCACGAACGTGGTGTCGACGCCGAAGCGGCGGAGCGTCACGTCGAGCTGCGTCACCGTGCCGCCGTAGAGCTGGGATGCCGCGACGATGTGGTCACCGGCCCCGGCGAGCGCGGCGAAGGTGATGAACTCCGCCCCGAGACCGGAGGCGGTGGCGACGGCGCCGAGCCCGCCCTCGAGCGACGCGACGCGCTCCTCGAAGCTCGCCACGGTCGGGTTCGCGAGGCGGGAGTAGATGTTGCCGTACTTCTGCAGCGCGAAGCGGGCGGCGGCATCCGCGGTGTCGTCGAAGACGAACGCGCTCGACTGGTAGATCGGCAGCGCGCGCGCGCCGGAGACGGCATCCGGGATGTTGCCGGCGTGGATCGCGCGGGTGCGGAAGCCGTACCGCCGATCGGACTGCGGACGGTCGGAGCGGGCGGAATCGGCCATCCCTCGAGGCTATCCGCGCCCGCCCCCGCGGATGGAGCCCGTCGAAATCGGCGGTAACACGCCTTCACCCGTCCCGGATCCGTCGGGGCGGCTGTGACAAATGACGGAGATCACCGCGTGCGGTCATGGGCGAAGACCGGATCCACGCGAATTCGGTCCGCCCGAGTCCTTCGGCTCCGTCATTCGTCACAGGCGGGAGGGGGAGCGAGCGGGGACGGGGTCGGGCGGAGGGGTGCCTAGATCCAGCTCGGGAACCAGAAGTGCAGCTGCAGATACCAGCGGGGGATCGTCATCCCCGTCCACATCGGGAAGAAGAAGATGCTGAGCAGCACGCACAGCCCGAGGAAGACGCCGACCAGCCGCAGACCCTGCACCCGCCGCCACTCGGGCGAGCCGCGCGTGCCGATCAGCAGCCGGATCACCGCGACGAGGCAGAGCAGCAGGTAGGGCTCGAAGGCGATCGAGTAGAACTGGAACACCGTCCGCTGCAGGTACAGCATCCACGGCAGGTAGCCCGCGGCGAGGCCGGTCAGCACCAGCACCTCGCGCCAGACGCTCCGTCGGCGCACGAGCCGTACGATCACGATGACCAGCAGGGCGATGGCGGCGGCGGTCGCGGCCCACCAGATGAGCGGGTTCGCCAGCTCGAGGATCTCGCCGGCGGTGCCGTCCCCGTAGTCCTTGAACCACATCGAGGTCGGCCGCACGAGGAAGAGCCAGGTGAGCGGGTTCGCCTGGTACGCGTGCGGCGTGCGCTCGTTGATGTCGTAGTCCCAGATCTCCGTCTGGTAGTGCCACCAGTTCTGGAGCGTGACGGGCACGCCGGCGAGAAGACCGGTCCAGCGCTGGCCGCCGGCCTGGATCCACTGCCGGTCGTAGCCGCCGGAGGTCGCGAACCATCCCGTCCAGGTCGCGAGGTAGGTCGCCGCGCCGAGCGGCACCATGAGCAGGAACGTCGCCCACGACTGCTGCAGGAACGCGCTGCTGCCCCAGAAGCCGATGCCGGCGCGCCGACGCAGCGTCAGCTCCGAGACGACGACGTAGACCCCGAAGACGGCGAGGAAGTACGCCCCGCTCCACTTGGTGCCCGACATGAGACCGAAGGAGACCGCGGCGAGCAGCAGGAACGGCCGCCACCAGAGGATCGGGCCCCAGTCGGTCGTGCGCCCCGCGCGTTCGCGGCGGGCGACCCACGCGTCGAGCCGCGGCAGGGTCCAGCGCCGGTCGAGGAGCACGAGGATCACTCCGGCGAGCCCCCAGAACGCGACGATCCCGTCGAGGAGCGCGACGCGGCTCATGACGATCGCGTTGCCGTCGATCGCCATCAGGCCGCCCGCGATGACGGTGAGCAGCGTCGAGCGGAAGAGCAGGTGCGCGAGGACCATGACGAGCGCGACGAGCGCGATCCCGACGAGAGCGACCGTGATCCGCCAGCCCCAGCTGCTCGCGCCGCCGAACAGCATCATCCCGGCGCCGATCATCCACTTGCCGAGCGGCGGGTGCGCGACGAACTCCGGGCTCGAGGTGAAGCCGCTCAGGTCGCCGTTCTGGAACGCGGGGTTCGGGTCGGCGCCCCACGTGCCCTCGTAGCCGAGGTGCCAGATCGTCCACGCGTCCTTGACGTAGTAGGTCTCGTCGAAGACGAGTTCGTGCGGGTGGCTCAGCCCCCAGAGGCGGGCGACCGCGGCGACGATCAGCACGACGAGCGGTCCGCCCCACACCCAGAGCCGCCGGACGGCGGGGCGGGCGGACACGTCCTGCCACCAGTCGTCCAGCCGCGACCCGGTCGGCTCGACGAGGACGGTCACGGGCACGACTCTAGAAGAATGAGGATGTGATCATCCTCGGCGCGACGCCCATCGGCAACCTCGGGGACGCCTCCCGCCGGCTCGTCGACGCGCTGTCCGCGGCGACGGTCGTGGCCGCCGAGGACACCCGCACCGCGATCCAGCTCATGCGCGCCCTCGGCGTGGAGAACCGCCCGCGCCTCGTCGCCCTGCACGAGCACAACGAGACGGAGCGCGCAGCGGAGCTCGCGGAGCAGGCGCGCGAGGAG
>NZ_JBQCGZ010000027.1:0-3806 GCF_051955155.1 Leifsonia sp. | reverse complement strand
GTCTGCTCGCGCTCGTCGTGACCGCCGCCGAGGCCGGCGCCGCGGTGACGGCCGACCGCGTCGATCTCGTCGATGAAGATGATGGCGGGCGAGTTCTCCTTGGCCTGCTGGAACAGGTCGCGGACGCGGCTCGCGCCGACGCCGACGAACATCTCCACGAAGTCGGAGCCCGAGATGGAGTAGAAGGGGACGCCCGCCTCACCCGCGACCGCGCGGGCGAGCAGCGTCTTGCCGGTTCCGGGAGGGCCGTACAGCAGCACGCCCTTGGGGATCCGCGCGCCGACGGCCTGGAACTTGGCGGGCTCCTTGAGGAAGTCCTTGATCTCCTGCAGCTCCTCGATGGCCTCGTCCGAGCCGGCGACGTCGTCGAAGGTGACCTTGGGGGTCTCCTTGGTGACCATCTTCGCCCGGGACTTGCCGAACTGCATGACCTTGTTGCCGCCGCCCTGCATGCCCGAGATCATGATCCAGAAGAACACGCCGATCAGCAGCGCGGGGATGAGGAAGCCGAGGATGTTGACCAGCCAGTTCGGCTGCGGGACCTCGTCGTCGTAGCCCTTGGGCAGGTTGGCGTCGTCGACCGCCTTCACGACGTCGGCGCCGCGCGGGGTCACGTAGTAGAACTGCACCTGGTTGCCGAGCGAGCCGTCCGCCTCTTTGAGGGTGAGGTCGACGCGGTTCTCACCGTCGACGATCTTCGCGCTGGACACCTTGTCCTGCTGCAGGAGCTCCAGACCCTTCTGGGTGCTGACGCCCTTGAAGCCCGACATCGTGATCAGGCTCGAGCCGATCCACACGGCGATGATCGCGAGCACGACGTACAGGATCGGGCCGCGGAAGATCTTCTTCACGTTCATGGTGCCCCCACAGTACCGCCTGCTCCTTGTGCACCGGCTGCGTGTTCGCTCTGGGCGCGCTTACCGCTCACGCGGTGCCGACGGGGAAGATGGACGGCCAGTACTCGGCGATCATCCCGCCCTCGACGCGCAGGAAGTCGTGGCCGGCGAACACCATGGTCTCGTCGCCCATCCTGCAGCGCACGAGCCACCGCGCGGCCACGACGCCGTCGCCCGACAGCGGGCCTGCCTGCACATCGAACTCCACGCTGTCGAACGCGTCGATGGTCTGCGCGATCGCCTGCGCGAACCCGCGCGGACCGACCACGTCGCCCTCCGGCCAGTGCCCGACCGCGTCGACCGCGATCAGCGGTTCGAGCGAGGCGTGCTTGTCGCTCCACGCGGCGAGCCAGCGCTCGTACAGCTCCCGGTCCGACTCCGTCGTCATGCGCTCATCCCACCACCGTCGCCGAGGGCGGCGCAAGGGTGCGGCCGCGGGCGCCGGTCAGCTGTAGACGGCAGGCGCGAGGATGCCGACGCCGCGCAGGTTGCGGTAGCGCTCGGCGTAGTCGAGGCCGTAGCCGACGACGAAGCTGTTCGGGATCTCGAAGCCGACGTACCTGACGTCGATCTCGACGCGGGCGGCGTCCGGCTTGCGGAGCAGGGTGAAGATCTCGATCGACTCCGGGCCACGGCTGCGGAGGTTGGAGAGCAGCCAGGAGAGGGTGAGACCCGAGTCGATGATGTCCTCGACGATCAGCACGGTCTTGCCGCTCAGGTCGGTGTCGAGGTCCTTGAGGATGCGGACGACGCCGCTCGACTCGGTGCCGCTGCCGTAGGAGCTGACGGCCATCCAGTCCATCGTGACCGGGATGCCGAGCTCGCGGGAGAGGTCCGCCATCACCATGACGGCGCCCTTCAGGACGCCGACCAGCAGGACATCCTTGCCTGCGTAGTCGCGTTCGATCTCACGGGAGAGCTCGGCGATGCGGGAGCGGATCTGCTCCTCGGTGATCAGAATCTCGGTCAGGTCGTCGTGAACGTCCGTGAGTTCCATGGGGGAGGCGCTGTCCTTAGGTGTTGGGGTGAAACGTGAGCAGCCCGTTCTGCCTGACCACTCTAACGCCTGGAAGGCTGAGCGGTCCCTGGCCGTGCCAGCCCGTGATCAGCTCGGCGACGGCGAGCGTGTTCGCGCGGGACAGCGACACCCCGAACTCCGCGGAGACGACCAGCCGGATGATCCGCTGCCGGAGCGCTGGCGGGTCCGCGGCCAGCCCGCGGACGTCGAGCGCGACGGCGCCGTCCTCCGTCTGGCTCACCAGCTC
The DNA here is from genome assembly GCF_051955155.1 of Leifsonia sp. Lineage (NCBI taxonomy): Bacteria > Bacillati > Actinomycetota > Actinomycetes > Micrococcales > Microbacteriaceae > Leifsonia > Leifsonia sp. The sequence goes on along the minus strand of NZ_JBQCGZ010000027.1, from coordinate 1,645 downwards.
CAGCGCCCACTCCAGCGCCAGGCCGTCGAGGGCGTCGTCGTCCTCGCGCAGCTGCTCGGCGGTCCGGGCCAGCGCCTCGGCGACGCCGGGGCCGAGCTCCCGTTCGAGCACGGGGAGCACGCTGTTGCGTACGCGCACGCGCGTGTAGGAGGGGTCGTCGTTGTGCGGGTCGTCCCACGGCTCCAGCCCGCTGTCGGCGCAGAACGCGCGCGTGGTGGAGCGGCGCAGACCCAGGAACGGGCGCAGCAGGCGGCCGGTGTCCGCGCGCATCCCCTGCAGGCTGGACGGCCCGGAGCCGCGGGCCAGGCCGAGCAGGACCGTCTCCGCCTGGTCGTCGAGCGTGTGGGCGAGCAGGATGCGCTCGGCGCCGGTCGCGCGCAGCACGTCGTCGAAGGCGGCGTGACGGGCGGCGCGCGCCGCCGCCTCCGGTCCGCCCGCGGACGGCTCGACGGTCACGTATTCGAGGAACACCGGGTCGAGGCCGAGCGCGTGCGCCTTCGCGGCGGCCTCCTCCGAGACGGCGGCCGAGCCCTCCTGCAGGCCGTGGTTCACCACGACGGCGCCCGCCCGGTAGCCGGCGCGCGGCGCCTCGAACGCGGTCGCGGCGGCGAGCGCCAGCGAGTCCGCTCCCCCGCTCAGCCCCACCATCACGAGCGCGTTCGCGGTGAGCGGGCGCGGTCGCACCGGCCCGTGGTCGTCTTGCGGGTCCGGCTCCGGCAGGGCCGCGGCCTCCGCGAGCGCGGTGCGGACGGCGCGCCTGGCGTCGGCGATCGGCGGGGTGAGCCGGGGCCGCCTGCCCTCCGGCTCCGGGGACGCGTCGAGGTGCATCCAGTAACGTTAGTGCAGGATTTTCCCTGAAGTCTCAAGTCTTAAGGAGCAACGGCATGGCCGCATACGACGTCGTCATCGAGATCCCGAAGGGGAGCCGCAACAAGTACGAGGTGGACCACGAGACCGGCCGCGTGTACCTCGACCGCGTGCTGTTCACGGCGTTCGTCTACCCGACCGACTACGGCTACTTCGAGAACACCCTGGGCCTGGACGGCGACCCGGTGGACGCGCTCGTGCTGCTCGAGTACCCGGTCTTCCCGGGCGTCGGCGTCAAGGTGCGCCCGGTCGGCGTCCTGAACATGTCGGACGAGGCGGGCAGCGACGCGAAGGTCATCGCGGTGCCGCACAAGGACCCGCGCTGGCAGCACATCCAGGACGTGAACGACATCCCGGAGCAGACCCGCAAGGAGATCGAGCACTTCTTCGCCCGCTACAAGGACCTGGAGCCGGGCAAGTTCGTCAACATCGAGGGCTGGGGCGACGCCGCGGAGGCGGAGCGGATCGTCGAGGCCGGCTTCGAGAAGCTCAAGGCCGAGGGGCACTGACCGTCCCTCGCACACCAGCCGCCGAGCACAGGAAAAACGCTCCCGATCGACTCGATCGGGAGCGTTTTTCCGGTGCTCGGCGGCTGGGGTCGTGCGGAGGACGGGCAGTGACCCTCGGCCTTGTGCGTCTCGGAGCCGGCCTCGACGATCTGCTCCGCCTCCGCGGCGTCGCCCCAGCCCTCGATGTTGACGAACTTGCCCGGCTCCAGGTCCTTGTAGCGGGCGAAGAAGTGCTCGATCTCCTTGCGGGTCTGCTCCGGGATGTCGTT
>NZ_JBQCGZ010000026.1:0-9054 GCF_051955155.1 Leifsonia sp. | reverse complement strand
GTGAGGGGGGTGATCTTGGGGGCACGCCCGCTCACCACCAACCCTCTTCGTTAGGATGACCGTCGTGAACGTCAAGGCACAGGGCGTATCGCAGTCCGAGTGGGGGAAGCTCGGCTGGTACGCGATACCTGCGATCCCGCTGTTCCTCCTCTACCTGATGATGGGTGCTCTGCCCTTCCACCTCGGTGCCGACCTCGGCTGGTGGCCGGCCGACTACAACACGGACGCCGGCGAAGCGGCCTCAGCGTTCCGGCTGGGAGGCATCGCCGCCCTGGTGGTCCTCGCCGTCGCGATTCCGATCATCGCCTCATCAACGCGCCGGGGCATGCGCCTCCGCGTGACCAGCGTGGGTGCGCTGCTGCTCGCGGTCGGACTGCCGCTGGTCGCCTGGGCCATCGGCCTGGCTCTTTGGTTCCTGTGACTGCGCCCGCTACGGGGGGTGCCCGACAGGGGGAATCGTGAACAGAACAGGCAAGGCCGGTGCGCTCATGCTCGCAGCGGCCCTCTCCGTCGCGCTTGCGGGGTGCGCGACGCTGACGCAGACCGTTCCCGCCACTTCGCTGCCGACGCCCAGCCCGACCCAGCGTGCACTGCCGCAGATCACTCTCACCGCGTCGGACCTGGCCGCGTGCTCGAGCGAGCCGACCAGGTCTCGCATCGACGCGGCGGTCGCCCAGTCGACGATCTCACCCAAGAACAGCCCGCTCGCCCTCCCGCAGGACAGGGGATCGTACGAGAAGGCGGCGACACAGCTGAAGTTGTGGGATGCGCTCTCGGCAACCGATCGGCAATACCAGCTCTGCTTCAACTACGAGCAGGGCAGCTTCGGCACGAACACCCCAGCGCCGTAGAAACGCAGAAGCGCCGCCGCGGACTGTCGCGACGGCGCTTCCGATCAGGTCAGTACAGCTGGACCGTCTTCACCCACAGGGTTCCGTACGTCTGGTTGAAGTAGTACGTGTTGAAGTCGTCCGGACCACGATCGACGCTCCAGTAGTAGCCGACGGTGAGACGTGAGTAGATGCCCTTATCGACGCACCAATACCGGCATCCACTCCCCATTCGGCGCCATCGCCGAAGAAGCCCCCGGCAGCGTTGCTGCCGGGGGCTTCTGTGTGGTGCGCCCCCAGGGACTTGAACCCTGAACCCATTGATTAAGAGTCAATTGCTCTGCCGATTGAGCTAGAGGCGCATTCGATCCGGTTTCCCGAACCGAGGCTCAACATTAGCATCCGATCGGGGCCGGTCGCCAATCGAGGGCGGTGGGTGCGTCGTCCCGGGCGTGTCCCGGCCGCGCTCGCGCCCACGCGGTGCGCGCAACCGGCCGTTCACCGGGCGCCGCTAGGCTCGTGGCGTGACCGACAATCCCGCCACCCTCGCCGACGATCTCGACCTCGCGCTCCGGCTCGCCGACCGCGCCGATGCGATCTCGAGCGCGCACTTCCGCTCCCTCGACCTGCACGTAGACACCAAGCCGGACCGCACCCACGTGACGGAGGCCGACCTCGCGGTGGAGCGGGCGCTGCGGGAGACGCTGGCGTCCGAGCGGCCGGCGGACGGCATCCTCGGCGAGGAGTACGGCACGGAAGGCGACGCCGAGCGGCCGTGGATCATCGATCCGATCGACGGCACCGCCACCTACCTGCGCGGCGTCCCGGTGTGGGGCACGCTGATCGCCCTCGCCGTCGACGGGGTTCCCGTCGTGGGCGTTGTCAGTTCGCCCGCGCTCGGCAAGCGCTGGTGGGCGGCGTCCGGCGGAGGGGCCTGGACGACGGATGCGCCCGGCGCCGAGCCGCGGCGACTGCGGGTCTCGGGCGTCGCCGACCTGGAGCACGCCTCGATCAGCTTCCAGAGCATCGCCCAGTGGGACGAGGCCGGCTACCTCGACCGGCTCATCGCCCTCACCCGCAGCGTGTGGCGCGACCGCGCGTACGGCGACATGTGGTCGTACATGCTGCTCGCCGAGGGCGTGCTGGACGCGGTCGGCGAGTTCGGCGTGAAGACCTACGATCTCGCCGCGCTCATCCCGATCGTCGAGGAAGCCGGCGGCACCTTCACATCGGTGACGGGCACCCCCGGCCCCGGAAACGGCTCGTCGCTCGCCTCCAACGGCCTGCTGCACCCGGCCCTCCTCGACGCCCTGACCTAGGCGCGGCGCCACATTTGCGCCAAATGTCGGCTCTGAGCGCCGTAGGGCCCAGATCTGGCACAAATGTGGCGGGGAGGAGAGCTCAGGCGCCGGCGAGCACCTCGTCGAGCTGCTCGTAGCCCTCGACGACGCCGCGCTCCATCCCGGAGGCGACCATGCCGTCGCGCGCCTCGACCGAAGGGTACACGGCGTGCGCGCGCACGCGCGTCCGCCCGCCCTCCAGCGGCTCGAACGTGACCGACTCGATGCTCACGACGTCCGGGACGCCCTCGAACTCGAACGTCTGGATGGCGAACTCGTTGTCGCGCACCACGTGGAAGACCCCGTTGAACCGGTACTCGGCGGAGCCGTCCCTGTGCGTGTAGCGGTAGCGTCCCCCGGTGCGGAAGTCGTACTCCTCCACGTCCATCTCGTAGCCGCGCGGGCCCAGCCAGCGCTGCACGAGCTCCGGCTCCTTGTAGGCGCGGAAGACCTTCTCGACCGGGTGGTCGAACTCCCGCTCGATGTCGGTGAACGGCAGCCCCTCGGGGGCGGTGATGGTGACGGCGTTGCTCATTGCTCTCACTCCTTCGTGTCGGTGCGCCCGTCGCCGGTCTCGTCGAGCTCGTCGAGCACGGCGTCGAGCGTGCGGAACCGTTGCTCGTGGACGAGGCGGTACCGGTCGATCCAGCCGGTCAGCTCTTCGAGGGCCGCCGGCGCGAGGTGGACGGGACGGCGCTGGGCCTCCCTGGTGCGCGTGACGAGTCCGGCCTCCTCCAGCACGTGGATGTGGCGGGAGACGGCCTGCGTCGTGATCGCGAACGGCTCCGCGAGCTCGTTCACGGTCGCCGGCCCGCGGCTGAGCCGGGCGATCATCGCCCGGCGGACCGGGTCGGCGAGCGCCTGGAACGCCCTGTCCAACCGGTCCTGCGTCGCGGGATCCTCGTTCATGTGCAACCTTTTCCTTGTTCAACACTTTCATTGAATAGACTATGCGCGCGTCCCCGTTCGCGCAAGAGCGGCGGCACCCTAGGCTCGATGGCGTGAGCGACTCCACAGACGAACCGCTTGTCCACATCGCCGGCTTCCGGATGGACTTCGGCCGAACCACGGTCATCCGCGACCTGTCCTTCGACATCGCGCGCGGAGAGACGTTCGGCTTCCTCGGCAGCAACGGCTCCGGCAAGACGACGACGATCCGCGCCCTGCTCGGCATCTACCAGCCGACCGCCGGCGTCCTGCACATCGACGGCAAGGTCTTCAGCCCGGAGGCGGGCGAGCGTCTCGGCTACCTGCCGGAGGAACGCGGGCTCTACAAGAAGGAGTCCGTGATCGACGTCATGGTCTACTTCGGCCGGCTCAAGGGTCTCGGCGCGGAGCAGGCGCGGCGCTGGTCGCGCGAGTACCTGGAGCGCGTCGGGATCGGCGACAAGGAGAAGGTCAGGCTCGACAAGCTCTCCGGCGGCCAGCAGCAGAAAGTGCAGCTCGGGGTGACCATCATGAACCAGCCGGAGCTGCTCATCCTCGACGAGCCGACAAAGGGCTTCGACCCGGTCAACCGACGGCTGCTGATGGACATCATCGACGATCAGAAGCGCGCGGGCTCCACCGTCATGATGGTGACCCACCAGATGGAGGAGGTGGAGCGACTCTGCGACCGGGTGATCCTGCTCAAGGACGGCGTCGCGCGCGCGTACGGCACCGTGCCGGAGGTGCAGGAGCAGTTCGGCGGCACCGTCGTCCACGTCGACCACGACGGCAGCATCCCCGCCTCCGCCGACTACCGCATCGCGGCCGACGCGGACGGTCACGCAGAGCTCGAGGTGGCGAACGACGCCGACACCGCCGCGATCCTGCGCGGGCTGATCGGCGCCGGCCTCGACGTCACCCGCTTCGCCCCCACCCGCAAATCGCTCGACGACATCTTCGTCGAGGTCTACGGCGCCGAGAGCCGCGAGGAGGACTGAGAATGGCACGCCACAACCTCTCGACCGTCATCGGGTTCGAGTTCCGCCGGACGGTGACGAAGCGGACGTTCTGGGCGGTGACGCTCATCCTGCCCATCCTGATCTTCGGGCTCGGCGGCCTGATCATCGCCTCCAACGTCTCCACGGCGAACACCGCGAACGCCCAGAAGAACGCGCGCTTCGAGTTCCTCTACGCCGATGCCTCCGGGCTCGTCGACCCGGCGATCGCGCGCGAGTACGGCGGCCAGAAGATCGAGAGCAGCTCCGAGGGGGTCGAGGAGGTGCAGATCGGCGGGACCGAGGCGTTCTTCGACTACCCGGCGAACCCGGCGAAGGAGACGGTGCGCGTGTACGGCGCCGACGCCGGCCTGTTCCAGAACAACCGGTACTCCGCCGTGGCCGAGTCGCTGCTGTCCTCCAGCGTGGAGAAGTCCCTCGACTCCCCCGTCGACGTCGCCATCCTCCGCGGCGAGGTGACCACCGCGACCACGACGTTCAAGGACGGCGCCGTCGCGCCCGGGTTCGAGGCGATCCTGCCCGCGCTGCTCTTCCTGGCGGCGTTCTTCCTCGTGATCGTGTTCCTCGGCAATCAGATGCTCAATTCGACGCTGGAGGAGAAGGAGAACCGGGTCACGGAGATGATCCTGACGACCATCAACCCGACCAACCTCCTGATCGGCAAGGTGATCTCGCTGTTCGCCATCGGGGCCATCCAGCTCGCGGTCTTCGCGCTGCCGATGCTGGTCGGCTACCTGTTCTTCAAGGACCAGCTCTCGCTGCCGAACTTCGACCTGAGCGGCCTGGTCTTCGAGCCGCAGAAGATGATCGTCGGCACCCTTATCCTGATCGGCGGCTTCGCCCTGTTCACCGGGACGCTCGTCGCGGTGGGCGCCGTGATGCCGACCGCGAAGGACGCGGCGCCGTTCTTCTCCGTCGTGGTCTTCGCCGTCGTGATCCCGCTGTACGCGTCCAGCTTCGCGATCAGCTCGCCGCAGGCGCCGATCGTGCAGGTCCTCGCCTACTTCCCGTACACGGCGCCGATCACGGCGCTGATCCTGAACGCGTTCGGCTCGCTGCCGCTGTGGCAGGCGATCATCATCATCCTGGAGCTGTTCGTGCTGTCCGCGATCGTGCTGCGGCTCGCGGCGCGGCTGTTCCGGTACGGCTCGATCGAGTACTCCAGCAAGGTGCGGATCCGGGACGTGCTGAGCAGGCGGCCCGCGACGGCACGGGACGGCAGCCGCTGATGCGCGCCGTGACCGTCCCGGAGCCGGGCGGGCCGGAGGCGCTGACGCTCGCCGAGGTCCCGGAGCCGCAGCCGGGGGCGGGCGAGGTGCGTATCCGGGTCGCGGCGGCGGGCGTGAACGGCGCCGACCTCAGCCAGCGCCGCGGCTTCTACCCGTCGCCGCCGGGCGCGCCGGCGTGGCCCGGCCTGGAGGTGTCCGGCGTCGTGGACGCGGTCGGCGCCGGCGTCTCCACCTGGACCATCGGCGACCGTGTGTGCGCGCTGCTGCCCGGCGGCGGCTACGCGCAGCAGGTCGCCGTGGACGCAGGCCTGGTGCTCCCGGTCCCCGTGTCGGTCGACCTCGTGGAGGCGGCGGGGCTGCCGGAGGTGGCGGCGACCGTGTGGTCGAACGTCTTCGACCTCGGCGGTCTGCGCGCGGGCGAGACGCTGCTCGTGCACGGCGGCAGCAGCGGCATCGGCAGCATGGCGATCCAGCTGGGCCGCGCGTTCGGCGCGAGCGTGATCGCGACGGCGGGCAGCCCGGAGAAGGCCGACTTCTGCCGGCAGCTCGGCGCGGACGCCGCCGTCGACTACCGCACGGACGACTTCGTCGCCGCCGCGCTTGCGGCGACCGATGGACGCGGCGTGGACGTCGTGCTCGACATCGTCGGCGGCGCGTACATCGCGCGCGACCTGGAGGCGCTTGCGACCGGCGGCCGGATCATGTCGATCGCGGTGCGGGACCGGACGCCCGCGGCCGTGGACATGGGAATGCTGATGAGCAAGCGGGCGCGCATCCAGGGCACGACGCTCCGGGCCCGGCCGCTCGCCGAGCGCACCGCGATCATCGCCGCCGTGCGGGAGCACGTCTGGCCGCTGCTGGCGGAGGGCAGGATCCGCCCCGTCATCGACTCGGTCTTCCCGCTGGAGGACGCCGAACAGGCGCACCGGCGGATGGAGTCCTCCGCCCACCTCGGGAAGATCCTGCTGCGCGCCTGACCACCAGCTCATCCACCGCACCGGCGATCGCCGCGCCGATCGCATACGCGAGCAGATCCGTCCACTGGAACGTGGATCCGAGCACGAGCTCGGCGCCGGGGATGCGCGCGGACACCGCAGCGGGGAGGCCCGTCGACTGCAGCAACTCGACCGCCGCGCACACCCCGAAGCCGACGGTCGCCGTCCAGACCCGGCCGAGCCGGGGGCACGCGACAGCCACCAGTGTCACCATCAGGACGGCGTAGAGGGCGTCGCCCGCGAACGCGCCGGCCCAGCCGTCGACCGCCTCGTGGACCGACAGCCCGGCGGCGACCACCGCGACGGCCGCGACGCACAGCGCCGCCCGCCGCCTGCCGTTCCCGCCCATCCCCCGACGCTAGCCGCGCCGGTTCCTCCGCCGCATCATCCCCGCGGAGGATTGCACGCGGGAGCGGCCCGGGTGGGAGGATCGAGGAATGACCGCCGCGCCGTCCGATTCCGCCCTGTACGCCCTGCCGAAGGCCGAGCTGCACCTGCACATCGAGGGGACGCTCGAGCCGGAGCTCGCGTTCGAGCTCGCCGCCCGCAACGGCGTCGCGCTCCCCTACGAATCGGTGGAGCAACTCGCCGAGCAGTACGAGTTCTCCGACCTGCAGTCCTTCCTGAACCTCTACTACGCGACGATGGACGTCCTCCGCACGGAGGACGACTTCGCCGAGCTGACCAGGCGCTACCTGCGCACCGCGTCCGAGCAGGGCGTCCGGCACGCCGAGCTGTTCTTCGACCCGCAGGCGCACGTCGCGCGCGGCATCCCCATCGAGGCGGTCGTCGACGGCATCTCCTCTGCCCTCGAGGAGGGCGAGCGGGACCTCGGTATCAGCGGGGGCCTCATCCTCTGCTTCCTGCGCGATGCGCCCGTCGAGTCCGCGGACGCGGTGCTCAGTGCGGCGCTCACCCGTCCCGACCGACTGCTCGGCGTCGGGCTCGACTCGGCCGAGGTCGGCTACCCGCCCGAGCTGTTCCGCGACGTCTTCGCGCGCGCGAAGGACGCGGGCCTGCACGCCGTCGCGCACGCGGGCGAGGAGGGACCGCCGTCGTACATCGTCCAGGCGCTCGACGTGCTCGGCGCCGAGCGCATCGACCACGGCATCCGCGCGGTCGAGGACCCGGCGCTGCTGGAGCGGCTGGCCGAGGAGGGCGTGCCGCTGACGGTCTGCCCGCTCTCGAACGTGCGGCTGCGCACCGTGCCGGACCTGGCCGCCCATCCGCTGCACCGGCTGGAGGAGGCCGGCGTCCTCGTCACGATCAACTCCGACGACCCCGCCTACTTCGGCGGCTACATCGGCGAGAACTACACCGCGGTGCGGGACGCCCTCGGCCTCACCGCCGACCAGGCGGAGCGGTACGCGCGCACCTCCATCCACGCCTCCTTCGCCTCCACCGCGCGCAAGGCCGAGCTGCAGCAGGCGGTGGACGCGTGGCGGGGCTGACGCCGGCGGGCGCGTCCTCGCCGGGTTCGCTCGCGCTGCCCGACGGCCGTGCGCTGCGCTTCTTCGACACCGGAGGCGCCGACGACGCGCCCGTGCTCGTCTGGCACCACGGGACGCCGCAGACTGGCGCGGTCATCGCCCCGATCGCGGAGGCGGCGGCGCGCCGCGGCGTGCGGGTGGTGTCGGCCGCGCGTCCCGGCTACCCCGGCTCCGACCCGCTGCCGGGGCGGACGGTCGCCGACGCCGCTGCGGACGTGATCGCCCTGCTCGACGCGCTCGGCGTCGACCGGTTCGTGACCGCGGGCGCCTCCGGTGGCGGCCCGCACGCGCTCGCGTGCGCGGCCCTCGCACCGCGCCGGACCGCCGCCGTCGTCACCCTGGCCGGCATCGCGCCGTTCTGGGGATCGCCCGACTGGTTCGCCGGGATGACCGACCCCGGCGGGCTGCAGGCCGCGCTCGCCGGGCCGGACGCGCGTGCCGCGCACGCGGAGTCCGCCGAGTTCGACCCCGACTCCTTCACGCAGCGCGACTACCAGACCCTGGAGGGATCGTGGCGCGCGCTCGGCCAGGATGCCGGAGCGGGCGCCGCCGAGGGACCCCGCGGCGAGATCGACGACGACCTCGCGTACGTGAACCCGTGGGGCGCCGAGCTCGGCTCGGTGACCGTCCCGGCGCTGCTCGTGCAGGGCGGCAGGGACAGGGTGGTCCCGGCGACGCACGCCGGCTGGATGCTCGAACGCCTCCCCCAGGCCGAGCTGTGGCTGCGCCCGCACGACGGCCACGTCTCCGTGCTGACGGCCCTCTCCCCTGCGCTGGAGTGGGCGTTCGGATTCTGACCGGCGGGATCACCGCGCGCTCACGCCGTGCCGCCCAGCGCCTTCGTCTTCAGCGCCTCGAACTCGGCCGGGGTGATCGCGCCGGAATCCAGCAGCCGCTTCCCCGCCTCGATCTCGTTCGCCGGCGAGCTGGACCCGGCGACCGACCGGATGTACTGGTCGTTCGCCTGCTGCGCCTGCGCCATGCCCGCCATGCTCCGCTGAGCCATCCGCCCGCCGCGCGCGATCAGGTAGATGAAGGCGGCGAGGAACGGGAAGATCACCAGGAACAGCACCCACAGCGCCTTCGCCCACCCGTTCAGCTCGGGATCGCGGAACACGTCGATGATGACGCGGATGAAGATCGTGATGCACACGATCACCAGATAGAACCAGAACGACCAGATCAGGAAATCCCAGAAACTCATGACGGCTCCGCTCCCTCTCGCGA
>NZ_JBQCGZ010000025.1:0-35715 GCF_051955155.1 Leifsonia sp. | reverse complement strand
ACTTTGCCCAAATGGGGGCCCGGGGGGGCGCCAGACCCTATTTTTGCCCCAGTGGGCGGCCGCCCCAACCCCCGGGGCGGGGGGTTTGGGGCCGGCCCCCGCGTTCGTGCGCGGGGTGCGGTTACTCGCCGACGCCCACGTACTCCGCCGCCTCGTCCGGGTCCGCGCTGTCGGACTCGAGGCGGGCGCGGAGCAGCTGGCCGAGGTTCGCGTCCACGTTCGTCCAGTACTGGATGGCGCGCTCGCGGATCTCGGCGCTCTTCACCCCGCCGACGGCGCCGGCGATGGTGTCGAGGAAGCGCTCCTTGGCCGCGTCGTCGTAGACGTCGCGGTAGAGCGTCCCGGCCTGGCCGAAGTCGTCGTCCTCGGCATGCAGGGTCGCGGCGGCGCGGACCAGCTCGCCGTCGGTCTCCCACGAGCCCTCACCGGCGGCGGCCGGGTCGGCGACAGGGCCGCCGAACGAGTTCGGCGCGTAGACCGGCGCGGAGGCGGGCTTGAAGCCGTGGCGGGCGGCGCCGTCCTGCGAGTAGTTGTGGACGGGGGCGATCGGCGCGTTCACCGGCAGCTCGTTGTAGTTGGTGCCGACGCGGTAGCGTTGCGCGTCCGGGTAGGAGAACACGCGCGCCATCAGCATCTTGTCCGGGCTGATGTCGATGCCGGGGACCGTGTTGGCCGGCGAGAACGCCGCCTGCTCGATCTGCGCGAAGAAGTTCTCCGGGTTCTCGTTCAGCGTGTGGACGCCGAGCTCGATGAGCGGGTAGTCGGCGTGCGGCCACACCTTGGTGAGGTCGAACGGGTTGAACCGGTAGGTCTTCGCGTCCTCGTACGGCATGATCTGCACGGACACCGTCCACGACGGGAACTCGCCGCGCTCGATGGCCTCGTACAGGTCGCGGCGGTAGTAGTCCGCGTCCTCGCCGGCGATGCGCTCCGCCTCGGCGCCGTGCATCTCGTCGTTGCCCTGCTGCGCGTGGAAGTGGTACTTGACCCAGAACCGCTCGCCGGCCGCGTTGATCCACTGGTAGGTGTGCGAGCCGTACCCGGGCATGGTTCGCCACGAGCGCGGCAGGCCGCGGTCGCCCATGAGGTAGGTGACCTGGTGCGCCGATTCCGGGGACAGCGTCCAGAAGTCCCACTGCATGTCGGCGTCGCGCAGGCCGGAGCCGGGCAGGCGCTTCTGCGAGTGGATGAAGTCGGGGAACTTGATGCCGTCGCGGATGAAGAAGACGGGCGTGTTGTTGCCGACGATGTCGTAGTTGCCCTCGGTCGTGTAGAACTTCACCGAGAAGCCGCGCACGTCGCGCCAGGTGTCGGGCGAGCCCTGCTCTCCGGCGACCGACGAGAACCGCTGCACGGTGCGGGTCTTCGTGCCGGGCTGGAACACGGCGGCCTTGGTGTAGGCGCTCACGTTGCCGGTGACGACGAACTCGCCGAACGCGCCGCCTCCCTTGGCGTGCACGATCCGCTCCGGGATCCGCTCGCGGTTGAACTGCGCCAGCTTCTCCACCAGGTAGCGGTCGTGCAGCGCGGTGACGCCGTCCGCACCCGTGGTCAACGAGTGCGCGTCGCTGCCGACCGGGGTCCCGGTCTGCGTGGTCGTGTGGTTCTCGGACATGCTTCTCCTCACCTCATTCGGCGCGCGACGGGGCTTCCGCCGCGCGCTCCTGACAGGACGGGCACAGCCCCCAGAAGGTCACCTCCGCCGTGCTCACCGCGAACCCCGACGCATCCGACGGGTGCAGGCACGGGGCCTGCCCGACCACGCAGTCGACGTCCGCCACCGCGCCGCACGACGTGCAGACGATGTGGTGGTGGTTGTCGCCGATCCGCCGCTCGTAGAGAGCGGGGGAGTGCGCCGGCTCGATCCGCCGGAGCAGCCCGGCGGCGGTGAGATCGCCCAGGACGTTGTGGACGTTCTGGATGGAGGTCCCCGGCAGCGCCGGGAGGACCGTGCGGAACACCGTCTCGGCGTCCGCGTGGGGGTGCGTGTCGAGCGCGTCGAGGACGGCGAGCCGCCCCTGCGTGACCCGCAGGCCGGCGGTGCGCAGTGCGTCCTCCAGCCGTGCCGTGTCCATGCGTTCGAGGCTAGCGGGTTGTTTTGAATGAATCAAAAATCGAATGCACCCCCGGGAGTGTCGGCGAAGGGATCGAACGACGGCGCGACGGACTGCGAGGAGGCCGCCGGCGCGTCCGCGGTGCCCGTCGCGAGCGCGACGGCTCCGACGCTGCCGACGGTGAGCACGCCGGCGAGCGCCAGGCCGGCCAGCGTCGTCACGGCGAAGCCGGCGTTGCTCGCGGTCAGGCGGCGCAGTAGCCCGGGGTGCGGCGGCTCCGCGGCGGTCGCGGTGCCGTCGATCAGGTCGGCGACCAGCACGTCAAGCTGGGCCGGTGTGAGCTGCTCGAACGCGGTGAGCTGCGCGCGGTCGATGCGCGTCCTGGAGGCGTGCCCGCTCAGCTCGACGTAGCTGGAGAGCGCCTCCCGGTCGGCGCGGGAGCGGTGGATGCGGTGGGTTCGATTCGTCGTCACGTAACCATTCTGAATGGTGACGACATGACTCGGCAAGACCCAAAACAACTTGTTCGACGGGTTATGAGCTCCCGCGCAGGATCGAGGTCATCCGCTTGCCCTTCGCGACCTCGTCCACCAGCTTGTCCATGTAGCGGATGCGCTGCATGAGCGGGTCGTCGATCTCCTCGACGCGCACGCCGCAGATCACCCCGGTGATCTGCTCCGCGTTCGGGTTCATCGCCGGGGCCTGGGCGAAGAACGCCTTCAGGTCCCTGCCGTCCTCGATCGCCGACCGCAAGCCGGCGCGGTCGTACCCGGCCAGCCAGCAGATCACGGTGTCGACGTCGTCCGCGCTCTGCCCCTTGCGCTGGGCCTTCGCGACGTAGAGCGGGTGGATGCTCGCGAAGCTCATGCCGAAGAGCCTGTCGTTCATGGTGCCTCCCTCGACCCCACCAGGGTACTCACCTGGCGCGCGACCGCAGCCGGGTCTCCTCGATGTCGAGCATCGCCTGGGCCTCGCTCAGGATGCGGGACGGGTAGGCACCGCGCGAGCGCTCCAGGAGCAGGCGGTCGCGCTCGGCGTCCACCACCGCGAGCCGGAGGGTGCGGTAGACGTGGTGCGGGCGGGTCTCCGGCGGCTCGTCGAACATGACCGAGCGCTCCCAGGCGGCCTCGGCGCGCAGGTAGGTCGTCTGCCGCACCCGCTCGACCACCTCCGGGTCGACCGGCGCGGAAGTGCCCGCGGCGCCCTCCGGGTCGTCGAGCACGGCCAGGCCGGTCTCGCTCAGGTCGTCGAGCAGCTGGGCGAGCAGCCGGCGGTCGTCCTTCACGTCGATGCCCTGCAGGCCGAGCGCGCGGATCAGCCACGGCAGCGTTCCGCCCTGCACCACCAGGCTGACGAAGGCGACCGTGAACGCGATCAGGATGAGCTGCGGGCGGTACGGGATCCCGGCCGGCAGCGACTGCGCCGCCGCGAGGGTCACGACGCCGCGCATGCCGGACCAGCCGAGGACGACGCCGCCGCGCCAGTCGATGGCCTCCTGCCGGTATTCCTCCAGGTCGCTGCGGTGCCGGGTGTAGCGGGCCTCCGCGCGTTGCTTGCGCAGGGCCTGCCAGCGGTAGCGCACCGGGTGATCGCGGAAGTAGCTGATCATCAGCCACTCCCGCAGCACGGCCTTCTCCTGCCGTTCGCCGCGGTGCTTGAGGAAGTAGATCAGGGGCCCGATCAGCACGAACCGGATGATGACGAGCGCGCCCATCGCGATCAGGCCGATGCCCACTGCGTCCCAGACGCTCAGGATCTCGGGATGCTCCACGTCCAGGATGAGCGTGCGCAGCTCGAGGCCGATGAGCAGGAAGACGCCGTTCTCGAGCAGGAACTGGATGGTGCGCCAGTTGATCTGGTCGCTGATGCGCGCCTGCGCCGTGAAGTGCCGCGGCGCGGCGTGTCCGGTGTAGAGACCGGTCACAACGACGGCCAGGACGCCGGAGCCGTGCAGTGCCTCGGTGGGCGCGAACGCGGCGAACGGCACGACCACCGAGAGCGCCGTGTCCAGTACCGGGTCGTTGAGCTTCGAGCGCACCCACACCGAGACGAAGCCGACGACCAGGCCGATCACGAGCGCGATGATGACGGCGGAGAGGAAGTCCAGGACGCCGGAGAGCGGGGTCGCGAGCGTGCCGACCGCGGCGGCGAGGGCGGTGCGCAGCAGCACGAGGGCGGTGGCGTCGTTGACGAGCCCCTCGCCCTCCAGCACCGTCAGCAGCCGGGGCGGGAGGCCGAGTTTGCGGCCTACCGAGGTCGCGGCGACGGCGTCCGGCGGGCTGATGATCGCGCCGAGCGCGATGGCCGCCGCGAGGTTCAGGTCCGGCAGCAGCGTGTAGAGCACGAAGCCCGACGCGAACGCCGTGATCACCACGAGCACGATCGAGAGGCCGGCGATGGGCGCCAGGTTGCGGCGGAAGTCGTTGAGCGGGACGCTGATGGCCGCCGCGTACAGGATCGGCGGGAGCAGGCCGTCCAGGATGATCGCGGGCGGAACCTCGATCTTCGGCACCCCGGGCAGCACAGAGAGCGTCACCCCGACGAGCACGAGGATGATCGGCGCGGCGATGCCCAGCTTGCGGGCGAAGGCGGCCACGCCGACGATCACCGCGACGGCGATGACCGCGTAGACGCCCAGCTCCATGCAGTAAGCCTAGGGACCGGCGGGGCTCAGCGGGCGCGGAGGCCGTCGATCGCCATCGCGATCACCCGGTCCCGCTGCTCGTCGTCGTCGAAGGCGACACCGGCGATCCCGGACACCATGCGGATCACGTCGCCGATCGTGGCGTCCTCGCGCAGTTCGCCGGCCTCCTGGGCCCGGCGGACGAGCGGCTCGCCAGCGTCGTAGAGCGAGGTGCGGCAGCTGAGCATCACCGCGGAGTCCTTGTTCAGGCCCTCCAGCAGCGCGTGCTTGGTGCCGATGTAGCTGACGAAGCGGCGCAGCCAGGCCTGGACGGCCGCCCACGGCTCGAGGGACACCGCGTCCGCGGCCGCCTGGACCACCGCATCCACCTCGTCGATGTAGACCGCCTCGACGAGGGCGTCGCGGGTGGGGAAGTTGCGGTAGAGCGTGCCGATTCCGACGTTCGCGCGCCGCGCGATCTCCTCCAGGGAGGCGCCGGTGCCGTTGGCGGCGAACGTCTCGCGCGCCGAGGCGAGCAGGGCGTCGTAGTTGCGCCGGGCGTCCGCCCGCTGCGGCTTGGCGAGCGGGCTGCGCACGGTCTCTGTCGCTGCTGCGGGGGCGGTCACGTTCTCGAACCTCTCTGGCTGTTCACGGGGTGTTCACCGGGTCGGCGAAACTCGGGGTTGCGAACCGGAGGCACCCTCCGGTAATGTCTTCAGCATAACCGGAGGCAACCTCCGATCGGAGCCTCCCTCCAATTGTAGCCCACCATCGGCATCCCTTCGAGAAAAGGAAACCACCCTGATGTCTCGATCCCGTCCTTCCGCCACCTTCGCCGTCCTGGCGCTGAGCGTCGGGTCCTTCGCGACCCTGCAGTCGCTCGTCGTCCCCGTCCTGCCCGTCATCCAGTCCGACCTGCACACCACCACCGCCGGTGTCACCTGGACCATGACCGCCTGGCTCATCGCCGCCGCGGTCGCCACCCCGCTGCTCGGCCGCGTCGGCGATCTGGTCGGCAAGCGCCGCGTGTTCGTGCTCGCGCTGCTCGCCGTCGCCCTCGGCAGCGTCATCGCCGCCGTCGCGCCCAGCATCGGCGTCCTGATCGCCGGCCGCGTCGTCCAGGGCCTCGGCGGTGCGATGTTCCCGCTCGCCTTCGGCATCATCCGTGACGAGTTCCCCGCCCGGCGGCTGCCGTCCGCGATCGGCGCGATCGCGTCCATCATCGCCATCGGCAGCGGCCTCGGCACGGTGCTCGCCGGTCCTCTGGCCGACGCGCTCAGCTGGCGCGGCCTGTTCCTCGTCCCCGTCGCGCTCACGGTCACCGCAGCGGTCCTCGCGCTGGCGATCATCCCCGAGTCGCCGACGCGCGCGACCGGCGGGGTCAACCCGTGGGCGGCCGTGCTGCTCTCCGGCTGGCTGATCGCGCTGCTGCTGCCGCTCAGCACCGGATCGCAGTGGGGCTGGGCGTCGCCGCAGGTGGTCGGCCTGTTCGTGCTCGCCGCCGTCCTGCTCGCCGCCTGGGTGGTCGTGGAGCTGCGCTCGCGGCACCCGCTCGTGGACATGCGCCTGATGCGCGAGCCGGGCGTCTGGTCCATGAACGCCGCGGCGATCTTCATCGGCGCCGCCATGTTCTCGGTGTTCTCGTTCTTCCCGCGCTTCGTGCAGACCCCCGCCGCCACCGGCTACGGCCTGGGCGCGAGCGTCGCGGAGTCGGGGATGCTGATGCTCCCGATGCTCGTCACGATGGCGGTCACCGGGTTCGCCAGCGGACCGCTGGAGCGGATCCTCTCGTTCCGCTCGCAGATCGTCGTCTCGGCCGTGCTGATGGCCGCCGCCAGCCTGTCCCTCGCCTTCTGGCACGGCTCGCTGATCGCGGTCGCCACCGCCTCCGGCGTCTTCGGCATCGGCCTCGGCCTGATCTACGCCGCGATCACCAGCGTCGTCGTGCAGAGCGTCCCCGCGACCCAGACCGGGATCGCCAGCGGGATGAACGCGAACCTCCGCACGGTGGGGTCGGCCATCGGGGCGGCCGTGATGACGGCCCTGGTCACCAGCACGCTGGGCGTCGGCGGTCTGCCGGCGGAGTCCGGCTACACCGAGGGCTTCGCGACGGCGGGCGTCCTCGCTCTCGGCGCGGGCGTCGTGACCATCGTCGCCGGCCTCCTGCTGCGCGCCCGGCGGAGCCGGGACCTGGCCGCTGCGGCCGAGCTCGACGCGATCGCGGGACTCGCCCGGCTGGAGGCCGCGGCGGCCGAGCCGGAGCGCGCGGCGATCGTGCGCGACGCGCACGCGGCAGAGGCCGCCGACATGGCGCGCCTCGCCGCCAAGCTCGACGACGCCGCCCAGGCCCCCGCCACCCACCCCGAACCCGCCGTAGCCTGACGCCGCCGAAGGGCGAGCCGTTGCGACCGACACGCCGATGGCGTGCGCAACGGCTCGCCCTTCGCTGTCAGGTGCGCAGGGCGGCCGCCTCGCTGCGCCAGCGGGCGAGCAGTGCCCAGGGGTCCGGCGCGCCGGCGGCCACCGCGGCGACGTGGGCGAGCAACGCGTCGTCCGTCTCGAACCACTCCGTGCCCGGGATGCGCAGCCCGGCGAACTGCGCGTGCCTGCGCTGTTCCAGGACGCGGTCGCCGCGCTCGAACGCGAGCACCTCGTCGTGCGGCAGGCTCGCGAACCGCTGGGCGGGGTTCGCCGACGTGCCGATCTTGATGCGGTCGCGGAAGCGCAGGTAGTAGACGACGTCGACGCGCGACGCCCTCACCCCCTCCGGCGGCGGCTCGCCCGCGCGCCACTCGCACACCGCGCACAGCCAGCCGGACGGGTAGCGCACCCCCAGCCGGGACCCGCAGAACGCGCACGGCGACGGCAGCAGGTCGGTCGCGCCGTACTCCCCGTCCACCCAGTCGTGCGCCGCGAGCAGGTGCGCGAGGCACAGCGGGAGCGGCGCCCCCGCCTGCGCGGCGGCGCCGCACACGGCGCATCCCTCGGTCACGTCCCGACCGTAACCCGCACCGCCGACACCCCTGCGACGCAGTCGCCGGCCAGGGGGTGCATAGGGGTTTCCCAGGGGGATCACAGGGGCCGTAAGAATGCCGAAAGGATTCTCCGGGAGTCTCGAAGCATGACCAGCATCGCCACCCCGCGCCGCGTCTCCGCCCGCGCCGACGACGCGCCGCGCCAGCGGCGGAGGCAGCGGTTCCTGCGCACCGTGCTCGTCGCCGGGTTCCTCGCCGTGCTCGCCATGTGGTGGGTGGACGTCCCCGCGACGTACGCGGCGACGCCGGCCGACCTCGCGACGACCCTGGGCGAGCTGACCGGGCTGGTCGGCGCCTACCTGGTGTGCGTCCAGGTGCTGCTGATCGCGCGCATCCCGTGGTTCGAGCGCGCGGTGGGGCTGGACCGGCTCGTCCTCTGGCACCGCTGGGTCGGCACGTCGGTCGTGCTGCTGGTGGTGACCCACGTGCTGTTCATGGTGCTCGGCTCGATGATCCTGGACCGCTCGCTGCCCTGGATCGCGTTCCTCGCCGTCCTGCACGACTACCCGGACATGCTCACCGCGCTGGTCGGCACGATCGCGTTCCTGGCCGTCGGCCTGAGCAGTGCACGGCTGCTGCGCGCGCGGCTCTCCTACGAGGTCTGGTACTGGCTGCACCTGACCACGTACGTCGCGATCTTCCTCACCTTCTTCCACCAGTTGAGCGGCGGCACCCACTTCGTGACCAACCCGGTCAACCGGGCGGCCTGGCTGCTGCTCTACCTCGGCACGGCGGCCGCGGTCCTCACCTGGCGGTTCATTCTTCCCACCGTGCGCGCCTGGCGGCACCGATTGCGTGTCGAGGCTGTCGTCGCCGAGAACGCGGGGACGACCTCCATCTGGTTCCGCGGACCGCACGTGGACGAGCTCGGCATCCGGGCCGGCAACTTCCTGCTGTTCCGGTTCCTGGCCTGGGGGCACCTGCTGACGGCGCATCCCTATTCGATCTCGCGGGTCCCGCACGACGGCCGGCTGCGGATCACCGTCGGCGCCCTGGGCGACCACTCCACGCTGCTACGGCACCTGAAGCCGGGCACGCTCACCTTCGTCGAGGGACCCTTCGGCCACTTCACCGCCGACCGGGCCAGCCGAGAGCGGATCCTGCTGATCGCCGGCGGCGCCGGGATCGGGCCGATCCGCGCGCTCGCCGAGGAGCTGACCGCCCGCGGGCTGCAGCCGGTGCTGCTGTACCGCGCCCACTCGGCGGAGCACCTGGCTCTGCTGCCGGAGCTGCGGGCGATGCGCGGGCTGACGGTCATCCCCGTCACGGGACGCAGGTCCGAGCTCGGCTACGACCCGCTCGGCAGCGCAGCGCTCTCCCGGATCGTCCCCGACGTGCACGCCCGGGAGGTGTTCATCTGCGGGCCGGAGGGGATGGCCCTGACCGCCGAACGATCGCTGCGGGAGCTGATGGTCCCGCGGCGCTTCATCCACCGAGAAGAACTGAGCATGGCATGAGACAGCGACGATGGCGAGGGACCCTGCTGTTCGCGGGCATCCTGACGGTACTGGGACTGACGGTCGGCGTTCGCCTGTACGGCGTGACGCAGCCGGAGAGCGCGCAGGTGTCCGCGCTGACCCCGCGCAGCACCACGAGCGCGACGCCGACGCCGAGCGCCTCCGCCGCGGCCGCCCCGAGCGCGACGGCGTCGGCCACCCCGGCGCCGAGCGCGACGGCGTCCGCCGCCCCCGCGGTCAGGACGATCGACGGGGACACCGTGCAGACCCGCTACGGCGCCATCCAGGTGCAGGTCACCCTCAGCGGCTCGACCATCACCAAGGTCACCGAGCTGCAGTCGCCGAACGAGGACGGCCGCAGCGTCGAGATCAACCAGCAGGCCGGCCCGATGCTCGAGCAGGAGGTGCTCGCGTCGCAGTCGGCGAAGATCGACACGATCTCGGGCGCGACCTACACGTCGGAGGGCTACATCCAGTCGCTGCAGTCCGCGCTGGACAAGGCATGAGGCGCGTCGAGACGGTGATGGGCATCCCGATGTCGGTGGACATCAGGGAGGTGGACGACGCGACGGCGGCACGCGCCGCCGAGGAGGCGTTCGCCGTGCTGCGCGCGGCGGACGCGCGGTTCAGCCGGTACCGGCAGGACAGCGAGGTGAGCGCGATCGCGCGCGGCGAGCGCGGCGAGGCCGACGCGAGCCCCGAGCTGTGCGAGGTCATCGGCATCGGCGAGCGGGCGCGGCTCGCCTCGGGCGGCGCGTTCGACGTGCGCGCGGCGGACGGCGCACTCGACGCCGACGGCGTCGTGAAGGGCTGGGCGGCGGCGCGCGCGGCCGAGGCGATCCGGCGCGCCGGTGTGCGCGTGTTCTGCCTGAACGCGGGCGGGGACGTCGTCGTCGGCGCGGCCCCGGACGCGGCGGACGGCTGGAACGTCGGCGTGCGCTCGCCGGAGGCGGCCGAGCGGATGCTCGCCGTGCTCACGGTGCGGGAGGCCGCGGTCGCCACCTCGGGAGCGTACGAGCGCGGCGAGCACATCCGCGACGCGCGCACGGGCGAGCCGGCGCGGGAGCTGATCAGCGCGACCGTGGTCGCGGACGACCTGACCACCGCCGACGTGCTCGCCACGGCCGTCTTCGCGCTCGGCGAGGCGGGCGTGCCGTGGGCCGTCGGCCAGGGCGCGCGCGGGGTGCTCGCTGTCGCGGCGGACGGCAGCATCCTGGCGGCGGGGAGCCTGCCGCTGGCGCCGGCGCAGCCCGCCGCGTAGCGCCGAACGGGCCGGCCGGCCAGCTCGTGTGACGCCGTGTTTCCGCGCGAAACACGGCGTCACGCACGGTCGACAGTGCGGGCGGCCGTCCGCATCCTGGGACGCACCCACCGACGATCCCAGGAGTCCCCCCATGCGTTCCCGTACCCTCCGCCCCTTCGCCGCAGCGGCGATCGTGCTCAGCGGAGCCCTCGCGCTGTCCGCCTGCGCGAGCGGCTCCGCCGCCACCGGAACCGGCCAGAAGGTCGACGGCGGCACCATCGTGTACGCCCACCAGCAGGAGCCGGCCTGCGTGTTCGGCGGCTGGATCGAGCAGGCCTATCTCTCCTACCAGGTGCTCGACAACCTCACCTCGCTGGACGCCGACCACCAGGTCGTGCCGTGGCTCGCCACCGCGTGGAAGCAGTCCGCCGACGGCCTCACCTGGACGTTCACGCTCAAGAAGGGCGTCGAGTTCACCGACGGCACCCCGCTGACCGCGGCGGCCGTCGCCTACAACTTCGACTACTGGGTGAAGGGCGGCAACAGCACGGCGAAGGTGTGGCTGGACGGCTACTACAAGAACGCCGTCGCCGTCGACGACCACACCCTCCAGGTGCACCTCGCCAAGCCGTACCCGCGCCTGGCCGACAACCTCAGCCAGGGCTACTTCGGCATCCAGTCGCAGCACGCCCTGCAGACCAGGACCGAGGCGCAGAACTGCGAGGCCCCGATCGGAACGGGCGCGTTCACCGTCGCGAAGTGGAACCGCGGGCAGGACATCATCCTGAAGCGGAACAAGGACTACACCTCCCCGCCCGCGAACGCGAAGCACACCGGCCCCGCGTACGTCGACGAGATCGACTGGAAGTTCGTCGCCGACCCCACCACGCGCGTCGCCGCGCTGCAGGGCGGCCAGGTGGACGCGATCTACGACGTCCCGGCCGTGCAGTGGAGCGTGCTGAAGAACGGCGGCTACCAGCTGGAGAAGTACGTCACGCCCGGCCGCCCGCAGCAGATCTCGTTCAACACCGCCCAGGGCCCGTTCACGGACGAGCGCGTGCGCCAGGCGTTCGCGTACAGCCTGGACCGCAAGCAGATCGTGGACACGATCGGCCGCGGCGTCATCCCGTTCGAGGGGAACGGCGGCGTCAGCCAGGCGACGCCCGGCTACAGCGAGAAGGCGGCCGGCCTCTACAGCCAGGACCTGAAGAAGGCGGCGAGCCTGCTGGATGCGGCGGGCTGGACGAAGGACTCCTCCGGCGTCCGCCAGAAGGACGGGAAGACCCTCACGGTCACGCTGCCGTACGGCGCCGGCTCGATCATCAACGCCGACGGCGCGGCGATCCTGCAGGGCGTCAAGGAGCAGGCCGCGAAGGCCGGCTTCGACGTGAAGCTGGTCCCGGTGCCGCAGAGCGAGTTCTTCTCGGGCAAATACTCGACGCCCGACTCGTACGACCTGCAGGCGGGCTACTGGACCAGCGTCACCGCGGGCATCCTCTACATCAACTGGCGCCCGTCCACCGCGGGCCACCCGAACTACTCGAACAGCGCGTTCTACAACGACACGACGCTCGAGCAGGACATCCTCGACGGCAACTCGGCCGCGACGGTGGACGCGCAGAACGCGGCGTACCGGAAGGCGCAGGACTACATCGCCGAGCACGCGCTCTCGATCGGCGTCTACGACCGGCTGAGCACGCTGGCGGTCTCGCCGAAGCTGCATGACGTCTGGCAGGAGCACGCGCAGGGAGGACCGACGTTCTATGACGCCTACCTCACCAAGTGACACGGCCCTGCAGCGGGCGGAGGCGGCGACCGCCGTCGTCTCCTCCGTCCCGCCGCGCCGCGGCCGCGCCGTCGCGCTCACGCTCCTGAAGAAGATCGGCGCCGCGCTCGTCGTGCTGTGGGGAGCGGCGACCGTCGCCTTCTTCGCCCAGCTCGCGCTGCCCGGCGACCGCGCGACCACCATCCTCAACATCCGGGCCGGCCAGGCGCAGCAGCGCACGCCGGAGGAGCTCGCGCAGATCAACGCGCAGTACGGCCTCACCAAGCCGGTGATCGTGCAGTACGCCGACTACCTGCGTGGCCTGGTCTCCGGCGACTTCGGCACCTCGTACCAGCAGTTCCGCCCGGTCACCCAGATCATCGGCGAGCAGCTCGGCAACACGGTCGCGCTCTCGCTCACCGCCATCCTGTTCGCCTGGCTGATCATGGTGGTCTGGGTGACCCTGACGGCGGGACGGGGCCCGCGGCTCGGCGGCCTGGGCTCCACGGTCGATGTCGTCACGGCGGGACTTCCGGCGTACTGGCTCGGCATCATCCTGCTGCTCGTGTTCGGCCTCGGCCTGCGCTGGTTCCCGATCATCTCCGGCTCCGCTCCCGTCGGGATCGTGCTGCCGGCGCTGACGCTGGCGATCCCGCTGGCCGGCTTCATGGCGCAGAGCGTGCGCGCCGAGTTCGAGCGCGCGCTCGACGCGCCGTTCGTGCTCTCGGCGCGGATGCGCGGGATGGGGGAGTGGGGCATCCGGCTCCGGCACGTGCTCCGGCACGCGGTCATCCCCGCCGTCACGCTCTCCGGCTGGGCGCTCGGGGCCACGCTGTCCGGCGCCGTGATCGTGGAGTCGATCTTCTCCCGGCCCGGCATCGGCTCGGTGCTCGTCGCCGCCGTCAACTCGCAGGACCTGCCGGTCGTCACCGGCATCGTCACCCTCGTCGCCGTCGTCTACGTGCTCGCGAACCTGATCGTGGACGTCGTCTACACCGTCGTCGACCCCCGGCTGGAGCTGTCATGACCACCGTCGCCACCGCCCCCGTCCGGCCCTCCGCCGGCGAACGGCTCTCCCGCGCGCCCTGGGGCCTGTACGCCGCGATCGCCTTCGCGGTGCTGCTCGCCGTCGCGGTCGTCACGCCGCAGCTGCTCACGGTGCACTCGCCGACCGCGACCGACTACGCGGCCGCGCTGCAGCCGCCGAGCTGGGTGCATCCGTTCGGCACCGACGAGTCCGGCCGGGATCTGTACACGCGCGTCGTCTACGGCGCCAGGGACTCGCTCACCATCGGGCTCGGCGCCGCGGCGGTCGGCGTCGGCCTGGCGCTCGTGCTCGGAACGCTCGCCGCGCTCGGCGTGCGGCCGGTCGCCGTGGTGATCGACCGGTTCGTGGAGATCCTGTTCGCCTTCCCCGCCCTGCTGCTCGCGCTGCTGCTCATCGCGATCGCCGGACCCAGCGCCGCGACGCAGGTGCTCGCGGTCGGCATCGGGACCGCGCCTGGCTACGCGCGGATGATCCGCGGGCAGATCCTCGGCGCCAGGAACTCCGGCTACGTGGAGGCCGCGACGGCGCTCGGGCACTCGCGCTGGCGGATCGTGCGCGCGCACATCCTGCCGAACGCCCTGCGGCCGCTCGTCGCCGTCTTCGCGCTCTCGATCGGGCAGTCGATCGTGTGGGCGTCGAGCCTGTCCTTCCTCGGTCTCGGCGTCGCGCCTCCGGCCTCCGAGTGGGGAGCGCTGCTGGACGCCGGGCGCGCCTACCTGACGACGGCCTGGTGGCTCGTCGTCATCCCCGGACTGGTCATCGTCGCGGTCGCGCTGGCGGCCACCACCATCGGGCGGCACATCCAGGCCCGCCTGGAGAGAGGAGAGCGCTGATGAGCGTGATCACCGAGACGGACGACCTCGACGTCGCCGACCTGGACTGGCCGGCGGTGCGCCTGCGGGTGCGCGGCCTGAGCACCGGGTTCCGGGTGGACGGCGCACTGCGGCCCGTCGTGCGCGACGTCGGCTTCGACCTGCTGCCCGGCGAATGCGTCGCCATCGTCGGCGAGTCCGGGTCCGGCAAGTCGGTCACGGCCAGGAGCCTGGTCGGCCTCGCCGGCCGGAACGCGGTCGTGCACGCCGACGAGCTGAGCATCCACCACGAGGACGCGCTCGCCTTCGGGCCGCGCCGCTGGCGGCGGGTGCGGGGGCGCGACATCGGCTTCGTGCTGCAGGACGCGCTGGTCTCGCTCGACCCGCTGCGCCCGGTCGGCCGCGAGATCGCCGAGGCGCTGCGGCTGCACGGCTGGGGGGACCGCCGCGCCCGCGCCGCGCGCGTGCTCGACCTGCTGAAGCGCGTGGGCGTTCCGTTCCCCGTGCAGCGCGCGAAGCAGCGCCCCGACCAGCTCTCCGGCGGCCTGCGGCAGCGCGCCCTGATCGCCTCCGCCATCGCCCTCGACCCGGACATCGTGATCGCGGACGAGCCGACCACCGCACTCGACGTGACGGTCCAGGCGCAGGTGCTCGCGCAGCTGGAGGAGATGAAGGAGCGCGGCGCCTCGCTCATCCTGATCAGCCACGACCTGTCCGTTGTCGCCCGGCTCGCCGACCACATCCTGGTGATGCGCGGCGGTGAGGTGGTGGAGCAGGGACCGGCGGCCGAGGTGCTCGGCGCGCCGCGGCACGACTACACGCGCGCGCTCATCGCCGCGGTGCCGAGCGAGGCCACCCGCGGCCGCGCGCTCACCCCGGGCGCACCGGAGCCGGCGCCGAAGCCGCCCGTCGGCGAGGTCGTGCTGAGCGGCCGCGACCTGGTGAAGCGGTTCCACACCGCGGACGGCACGGTGACCCGCGCCGTCGACGGTGTCTCGTTCGAGCTGCGCGCGGGGGAGACGCTGGGCATCGTCGGCGAGTCCGGGTCGGGCAAGAGCACGACCGCGCGCCTCGCCCTCGGGCTGGAGCGGCTGGACGGCGGCGCCGTCTCCCTGCTCGGCCACGACTTCTCCTCGGCGTCCGAGCGTCGCCGCCGCGCCCTTCGCCGCCGCATCTCGGTGGTCTATCAGGACCCGCTGAGCTCGTTCGACCCGCGCTGGAGCGTCGAGCGCATCCTGCTGGACGCGTTGCGCGGCGAGCGCTTCACGACCGCGGCCGCCCGCGACGCGCGGGTGCGCGAGCTGCTGGAGCAGGTCGGCCTGACCGATGCGGTCCTGCCGCGGTTCCCGCTCCGGCTCTCGGGCGGCCAGCGGCAGCGGGTGGCGATCGCCCGCGCGCTCGCGCCGCGCCCGGACGTCATCGTCCTGGACGAGGCGGTGTCGGCGCTCGACGTCACGATCCAGGCGCAGATCCTGGACCTGCTCGTCCGGCTGCAGCGCGCGTCCGGCGTCGCCTACCTCTTCATCTCGCACGACCTCGGCGTGATCAGCCACCTGAGCGACCGGGTCCTCGTGATGAAGGACGGCAGGGTCGTGGAGGAGGGGACGCCGGAGGCGGTGTTCGAGCGGCCGCAGCACCCGTACACTCGTGACCTGATCGCGGCCATCCCGGAGTTCGACCCCGCGGGCGCCGGAACCACCTCCCCCACCGGAAAGGCGCGCACCGCATGACCGCCGAGCGCAAGCAGCTGTTCGTCAACCTCTTCGAGATGGCGTGCGTGAGCCATATCACGCACGGCCTGTGGCCGCTCCCCGGCAACAACAGGGAGCGCTTCGCCGACATCGACTACTGGCTCGAGCTGGCGCAGCTGCTGGAGCACGGCGGCTTCGACGGCATCTTCCTCGCCGACGTGATCGGCGCGTACGACGTGTTCCGGGGCGGACCGGAGACCGCGCTGCGGGAGGGGCTGCAGAGCCCGAACCTCGACCCGCTGCTGCTCGTGCCGGCGATGGCGGCGGTGACCGACCGCCTCGGCTTCGGCGTGACCTTCTCCACGACCTACGAGCCGCCGTTCGCGTTCGCGCGCCGGATGTCGACGCTCGACCACCTCACGCGCGGCCGGATCGGCTGGAACATCGTCACCTCCTACCTGCCGAACGCCGCGCGCAACTTCGGGCTCGACGACGAGGTGCCGCACGACGAGCGCTACCGCAGGGCGGAGGAGTACCTCGACGTGCTCTACAAGCTGTGGGAGGGCTCCTGGGACGACGACGCGGTGGTCGCCGACCGCGAGCGCCGCGTGTTCACCGACCCGGAGAAGGTGCGCTACATCCACCACGTCGGCGAGCGGCACCGCGTCGCAGGACCGCACATCGTGCACCCGTCCCCGCAGCGGACGCCCGTGCTGTTCCAGGCGACCGGCTCGCCGGCCGGGATCGCGTTCGCGGGCAGGCACGCCGAGGTGGTCTTCACCGGCGGCCGCACCAGCGCGGAGTTCCGGTCGGCCGCCGACGGGATGCGCTCGGCCGCCGTCGAGCAGGGCAGGAGGGCCGACGACGTCCGCTTCATCGCGATGGCGGGCGTGATCGTCGGGCGCACGCAGGAGGAGGCGGAGGACAAATGGCGGCTGTACCAGCAGCACTCCAGCCTCGGCGGCATCCTCGCGCACAGCAGCCTGCCGGTGGACCTGACGGCGTTCCCGCGCGACATCACTGTGCGGGAGGCGCTGGCCAGGGCGGAGTTCCCGCCGGAGCGGGTGCCGTTCCTGCCGCTGGAGGCGACGGTCGGCCAGGCGCTCGATTTCGTGAAGGGCAGCAGGGACGACCGGTTCCTGGTCGTCGGCGACCCGAAGACGGTCGCGGACGAGATCGAGCGCTGGCTGGACGAGGACGGGCTGGACGGCATCAACCTGCGCCAGTACCACTCGTTCGACACCGCGCGGGACTTCGCGGAGCTGGTCATCCCCGAGCTGCGCAGGCGCGGCCGGTTCCCGCAGGAGGGCGAGCGCGCCGGCACCCTGCGCGAGCGGTTCTCCGGCCCGGGGAACAGCCGCCTGCCCGAGCGGCACCCGGCCGCCCGCTACCGGAACGGAGCCGACCTGCTCACGCCGGTCGGCTGATCCGTCCCTCGCGTCGCACGAGCGGACGGCCGTGCACGCATTAGGTTGAGGGGGTGCGTGCATCGTCGGGCCAGGGGGCCGGGGTCCGCCCGTTCTGGGTGCTCCGCTCGCGCGCGCAGGCGGGGACGCTGGCCGCGACCGGGCTGGTGGTGCTCATCGTCGCCGTCCTCGCGAGCGTGATGACGGGGCTGGCGCTGCGCTCGCCGGACGCGGCGGTGCGCGCGACCATCCAGCAGGAGCCGGCGGCGGTCACCTCGCTCGCGCTGCAGGCGGCGGCGTCCTCCGACCCCGCCGCCCAGGATGCGGCCGTCCGCTCCGTGATCGGCGCGCGGTTCCGGACGGCACCCGTGACGGTCGACGCGCTGTCCTTCGTGCCGTCCGCCCCGGTCGCCGGCGGCGGGACGGCGCTGCTGCTGGTCGACGACCCCGCGCTCGCGGACCGCGTCCGCTTCGACGCCGGACGTGCGCCCGGCGCGGGGCAGGCCGCTGTCGACTCCGCGTTCGCCCGCGCGCACGACGTGAAGCCGGGGGACGCGCTGACCTTCGCCGCCGCCTCCGGCCCGGTGCGCGTCACCGTCTCCGGCGTCTGGCGGCCGGCCGACGCGGCGGCGCCGGCCTGGCTCGGCGTCGGCAGCGGAGTCGGCGGCACCGACGGCCGCGTGATCGTGTCCAGGAAGACGGCGTCGGCGGCCGGCGACGGCATCACCGCGCAGTGGACGCTCACCCCGGACGCCGGCCGGGTCACCGCCGCCGCGCTGCCGCGGCTGCATGACGCGCTCACCGGGATCGGCGACGCGCTCGGCGAGGACCCGGTCGCGGGCAGCAGCCCGTTCTCGGCGACCGGAGGCGCGGCGGCGACCGTCGCCGCGATGCAGCGGTCCGTGCTCGCGCTGCAGGCCGTCATCCCGGTGCCGCTCGCGGTGCTCGCCGTCTGCTCGGTGATCGCCCTCGTGCTGCTCGCCCAGCTGCTCGCCGCCGCCCGGCGGGTGGAGACGCGGCTGCTGCGCTCCCGCGGGGTCACGGTTCCCGCGCTCGCGCGCGCCACGGCCCTCGAGTCGGGGATCGTCGCCGTCGTCGCCGTTCTGCTCGGCTCGGGGATCGCGCAGGCCGTGCTCGCGGCCACGGTCGCGCCGCCCTCCGGCGTGCTGGATGTGCTGCTGCCGCCCCTGCTCGTGCTCGCGGCCGCCGTCGCGGCGACGACGGTCACCGTCGCCGTCTCCGCACGGTCGATCACCGACGCCCCCGGCGCGGTCGAGGCCGGGCGCGGTCGCACGGTCGTCTCCGGCGGTCTGACCGTGCTCGCGGTCATCGCCGCCGGGGTGACGCTGTGGCGCTTCGTCGCGTTCGGGCCCGCAGCAGGCGGCACCGCGGTCGACCCGGCCGGCGTCGTCGCCCCCGCGGCCGTGCTCTGCGCGATCGCGCTGCTCGGGCTGCTGCTGTTCGGCCCGGCGGCCGCGGCGGTCGAGCGCATCGCCGGCCGCGGTCGCGGCGTCGCCGGCGTGCTGCCCGCCCGCCAGGTCGGTCGCGGCGTCGGCCTGTTCGCGGGACCGGTCGCCCTGATAGTGCTCGCCGTCGGCGCCATCACCTTCGCCGCCGGGTACGCCGGCACGTTCGGCGGCTTCCTGCGCGACTCCGCGCTGCTCGTGAACGGCGCCGCCGTGCGCGTCGACCTGGGCGTGAGCGGCAGCCCGCGCGGCGCGGACGACGTGTCCGGCGCCGAGCGTCTCGGCCGCCTCCCCGGCGTGGGCGCCGTCTCGCCCGCGATCGTGGACGACGGCACGGTGGGCGACACGGACGTCGCCGTCGTCGCGGCGGACGCCGCCCGGCTGCCCGCGCTCGTCCCGGTCGGCGGCTACCTGCTCGACACGCAGCGGCTGGCCGCGAAGGTCGCCGTGAAGGACGCGCTCACCGGCCCGGAGGTGACGGGCACCGTTCCCGTCGCCGTCCGCGTCGGCACCTCGGGCGGAAAGGCCACGGCGACCGGCGTCACGGGCTGGTTCGCCGACGCCGCCGGCGAGGTCGTCCCCGTGGCCGCGGCGCCCGCGACGGGCGGGACCGCCCCGCTCCGTGTCCCTGCCGGCGCGTCCTGGCGGCTCGTCGCCGTCGACGTCGCCGTCGATTCCGCGCCGGGCGGCGCCGCGAACGTCGAGACGACGATCTCCGGACTGCCGGCCGAGGCCCGCTCGTGGGTGCTCGCCCCCGCCGCGTTCGGCTCCTCCGGCACCTTCCGCGCCGCGGGAGCCCTGGCCGCGACCGCCGCATACCTCGACGGGAATGCGTCGGTGCGCTTCCTCCCCGCCGCCTCCGACGCCCCGCTCCCGCTCGCCGTCACGGGTGCGCTCGCCGCGGACGACGCGCTCGAGCCCGGTCAGCGCATCGAGCTGAGCAGCCCGGTCGGCGGCATCTCCGGCGTCGTCGCCGCGATCGTCCCCGCCCTGCCCGGCACCTCCTCCGAGCGAGCGGTGTTCGCCGACCTCCCTGCGCTCGGCGAGCAGCTGCTGCGCACCTCGCCCTCGGTCACGCGCGCGGGCGCGATCCTGCTGACGGGAGCGGGCGGAGCGGACACCGAGGCGATCGCGGGGCGGGCGCGCGCGGAGGCGGGAGCAGACGCTGTGGTCTCCACGGCGTCCGGTGCGTTCGTCTCGCGCTTCCTCTCCGGCGCCGTGCTGAGCACGTGGCTCGGCGCCGCCGGCTGCGCCCTGCTGGCCGTCGCCGCCGTCGCCGCCGCGATCGCCTCCGCGCTGCGACGCCGCCGCGGCGAGGTGATCGTGCTGCGCGCCGTCGGGCTCTCCGGCCGGCAGCAGGCGGGCGCGCGCCGGCTCGAGGTGATCGGGGTCTCCGTCGCCGCCGGCGTCTTCGGCCTGCTCGGCGGCATCGTCGTCGTGCTGCTCGTCGGCAATACCCTGGCCAGGCTCTCGGTGGTCACCGCCCCGGCCACGCTCTCGGTGCGGGGAACGCTCGACCCGGCGGGGATGGCGGCCGGGCTGCTCGCGCTCGTCGCGGCCGTCGCCGTCGCCGTCTGGGGCTACGGCTCTGCGGTCCGCAGGCAGGCGGCCGACACCGCGTACCGGGAGGAGACCCGATGACCGGCCGCGTCTCCCGGCTTTCCGACGCCGGCCTCGCCGTCCGGTCGCTGCGCGCCTTCCGCGGCGGACTGCTCCTGCTCGCGGTCGTCGCGCTGATCACCTCCACCGCGCTGTGCGCGTGGCCGCGGATCGCGAGCTCGCTGCTGACCGCCGAGTTGCGCCACGAGCTCGCGCAGGCCGGGGCGGGCGGGCGCGACTTCTCCACCGCGATCCAGGCGGGGAACACCGGGTTCGGCCCTGTGCTCGATCCCGTCGCCGTCTGGAGGGCGCTGCCGGCGACGGCGGCCGCGGCCAGGGAGCGGATGAAGCCGCCGCTGCGCGCGGTCACCGCGCCGGGCGACGTCGCCGCCCGCGCGGGCGCGCAGGTCACGCCTCCCGCCGGCGCGGCGTCCAACAGCAGGTACTCCGCCACGATCGAGGCGTATCGGGGACTGCGCACGGCGGCGCGACTGGTCGACGGCTCCTGGCCGGCGCCGGTCGCGGGGCCGCTCGCGGCAGACGCGGTCGTCCCGGTGGCGATGACACGGGAGGCAGCGGAGCTGATGGGCTGGTCGCTGGGGCAGGAGCGTCGCGCCGGCATCGCCGACGGCATCCGCCTGAAGCTGACCGGTCTGGTCGAGCCCAGGGATCCCTCCGCCGACTTCTGGGACCTCGACGCCGTGCGCGCGAAGGGTCACTACGTCGACGGCGGCGATGCGGGGAAGGACTACGGGGCGGTGGTCTGGCCGGACGCCGCCTCCTGGCCGGTGCTCGCCGCCCGCGCCGACGAGACCGCGGCGCTGATCTGGTACCCGGTGCTCCCCGACCGGTTCACGGTGGAGGGGTTGCCTGCCGTGCGCGCGGCCGTGGGCGGCTACCTGGCCTCGCCGCCCGTCGCCACCGTGGGCCCGGTCTCGGTGCCGCTCACCTTCGCGACCAGCCTGCAGCGCCCGCTCGACGGATTCCAGGTGCGGGCGCAGCCCGCCAACACGCTGTTCGCGATCCTCGCCGCCGGACCGCTCGTCGTCGCCCTCACCGTGCTCGCGCTCGGCGCTCGCCTGGTGGTGACCAGGCGCAGGGACGCGCTGACGCTGATGGCGGCGCGCGGCGCCTCCCCCAGCCGGCTGCGCAGGAGCCTGGCGCTGGACGCGGCGCTCGCGTCCGTCCCCGCCGCCGCGCTCGGCCTCGGCATCGCGCTCCTGGTGACGCCGGGCGCCGTGCCGGTGGCGCTGCCGGTCGCGCTCGCGGTGCTGTGCGCAGCGCTGCCGCCGCTCGCGCTCGTGCTCGCCGCCGGCTCCCTCACGCCCTCGGTCGCCGCACCGCGACGGCCGCGCTGGGCGTGGGTGGCCGAGGTCGTCGTCGTCGGACTCGCGGTGCTGAGCGTGGTGCTGCTCAGCCGCCGCGGGCTGGAGCCGGCGGGGACCGGCCTTCAGGTCGACCCGCTCGCCGCGCTCACCCCGGTGCTCGTCGCGCTCGCGGCATGCGTCCTCGTGCTGCGCGTCACGGTGTTCCCGCTCGGCTGGCTGGCCGGCGCGTTCCGGCGCGGCAGGGGAGCGGTCGCGCTGCTCGGCGCCTCCGGAGCGCGCGGCTCGCACGCCGGGGTGCTCTGGCCGGTGTTCGCGCTCATCGCCGGCGTCAGCATCGCGCTGTTCTCGGTCAGCGTTCTCGCCACCGAGCGCAGCGGGCTGGACGGCGGCGCCAGGGCCAGGGTCGGCGCCGACCTGTCGGTGACCGCGGCGGCCACCCTCAGCGACGCCCAGCTGCGGGCGATCGAGCGGATCCCCGGCATCGCCGGAACCGCGACCGTGGAGTTCGCCGGCGGCGTCGGCGTCAGCGTGTCCGGGCGAACCCAGTTCGTCTCCGGCTACCTGGTCGACCCGAAGCAGCTGGCAGCGGTGCAGCGCGACGTCCCGGCCTCCGCCCGGATGTCGGCCGCGCTCACCGACGTGATCCCCGGCCGCACCGGCGCCATCCTCGGCGGCTGGGACAGCCGCATCCCGGTGACGAGCGCCCTGATCGTCGGCCAGGGCACCAATGTGCACCTGGGCGTGACGGAACTGGACTTCACCCCCGGCCTGTACCTGCGCGACGCCACCTGGGTCATCATCGACCGCACGACGCTTCCGGCCTCCAGCGAGGTCACGGGCGCACCGCAGACCGTTCTCGTCTCGCTCGCGCCCGGCGCCGACGCGTCGCGCGTGCACGCGGAACTCGCGCGGATCGGCGGGCAGGGCGCGACGGTCGGGGACGCGGTCGCCGAGCGCGCGGCCCTGCGCGCGTCGCCGCTCGTCGCCGGGACGGAGACCGTTGCGCTGCTGTCGATCCTGCTCACCGTGCTGCTCTGCGTCGGCGCGCTGCTACTCACCCTGGTGATGAACACCGCAGCGCGCATCCGCCTGGTCGCCACGCTGCGCACCATCGGCTTCAGCTCGCGGCAGACCGCGGGCGTGCTGGCCTGGGAGCTCGGGCCCGTGCTGGTCGTCGGCCTCGTCGCGGGTGCGGCGGTCGGCCTGGCGCTGCCCGCCGTCGTGCTCGGGCCGCTCGACCTGCGCGGTTTCACGGGCAGCCCGGTGCAGCCGGAGATCGTCAGGGACCCGGTGCTGATCGTCGCGGCCCTCGCGGGCTTCGCGGCGGTTGCCGCCGTCGCGACGCTGGTGGCGCTCGCCGGAGCGCGCCGGGCGTCGCCCGCGGCCGTGCTGAGGACCACAGGAGGGGGATGAGGCGAGAATGGGAACCGTGACCGAGACCGCCAGGGCCGACGCGTCGATCCGCTGCGCCGACCTGGTGCGCATCTTCACCGCGGACGGCGTCGAGGTGCAGGCCCTGCAGGGGCTGACGCTGCGCGTGGACGCGGGCGAGCTCGTCGCCATCGTCGGCGCCTCCGGCTCCGGCAAGTCGACGCTGCTCGGCATCCTCTCCGGGCTGGACACGCCGACCGCCGGGCAGGTGTCGGTCGCCGGCCGCGACCTGCTCGCGCTGTCCGCCCGGGAGCGGGTGGACTACCGCAGGCACACCGTCGGCTTCGTCTGGCAGCAGACCTCGCGCAATCTGCTCGGCTACCTGACGGCGCGCGAGAACATCGCGCTGACCATGTCCCTCGCCCGCACGCCCGATCGCGAGCGCCGCTCCGCCGAGCTGCTCGACCTGCTCGAGGTGTCGCACTGCGCCGACCGCCTGCCCACGGAGATGAGCGGCGGCGAGCAGCAGCGCGTCGCGATCGCCGTCGGGCTCGCCAACGACCCGCGCGTGCTGCTCGCCGACGAGCCGACCGGGGAGCTGGACGAGGCGACGAGCGCCGAGGTGCTGGAGGCGATGCGCGGTGTCAACCGCGAGCTGGGCGTGACGACGCTGATCGTCACGCACGACCCCGCCGTGTCCGATCACGTCGCCCGCACGGTGCAGATCCGCGACGGCCGCACCTCCACCGAGGTGCTGCGCAGGCGCGGCGTCACCGCCGAGGGCGACGAGCATGTCGTCGCCGAGGAGTTCGCGGTGCTGGACAGGGTGGGCCGGCTGCAGCTGCCGCAGGAGTACCTGACAACGCTCGGCATGCGCGAGCGCGTCCGGCTCGCGCTCGAGCCGGACCACGTCGGCGTGTGGCCGCACGCGCAGGGGGAGGAGGACGCCGATGACGACCGCTGAGAGCATCCTGGAGCGCGACGACGCAGGGGCGGTGCAGCCCATCCTGACCGCGGAGGGGATCGGCCGGGTCTTCGAGACCGCCGCGGGCCCGGTCGTGGCGCTCGCCGACGCGTCGCTCGCCGTGCATCCCGGCGAGCTGGTGGTGGTGAAGGGCCGGTCCGGCTCCGGCAAGACGACGCTGCTCAACGTGCTGAGCGGGCTGGACCGGCCCACCTCCGGCCGGGTCGTGCTCGACGGGGTGGACCTGACGACGGCGGACGAGGCGGAGCTGGTGCGCCTGCGCCGCCGCAGCACCGGCGTCGTCTTCCAGGCGTTCGGCCTCATCCCGGTGCTGTCCGCCGCCGAGAACGTGGAGATCCCGCTGCGGCTGCTGGAGACCCCGCAGGCGGAGCGGGACGCGCGCGTCGCCGAGCTGCTCGACCGGGTCGGTCTCGCCGCGCACGCCAGGCAGCGGCCGACGGAGCTCTCCGGCGGCCAGCAGCAGCGGGTCGGGATCGCCAGGGCGCTGGCCGCCGACCCTCCGCTGCTGTTCGCGGACGAGCCGACCGGCCAACTGGATAGCGTGACCGGCCGCGCGATCATGGACCTGCTGGTCGACCTGGTGCACGGCGGCGGCGTCGCGGCCGTCGTCACCACGCACGACCCGCTGCTGATGGCCCGCGCCGACCGCGTCGTCGAGCTGCACGACGGCCGCCTCGCCGCGCAGCAGCGCCCCCGCGGCCGCCACGCCGCCGACTGAGCAGCCCGCCCGGCCGCGGCTACATTTGCGCCAAATGTCGGCTGCCACCGCGGGCGGAGCCGCTATTTGGCACAAATGTCGGCCGGAGGGGGCTCAGACGGCGACGCTGGTCACGGGCCCGTCCGCCCAGCGCACCAGGGCGGTCGCCCCGCCGCCGGAGCCCCGCACGATCTCGACGGTGGGCGCGCCCGCGGGCACGATGCGGCCGAGGTGCACGGCCACCGCGATCACGTCGTCCACCCCGACGCCGTCGAACTCGGCCCACGCGACCGTCGTGACCGCCCCGATCGGCGACGTGCCGCGCTCCTCGTGGCTGCGGACGCGCGCGTCGCCGGTCAGCACGAACAGCCCCGCGAACGTCCCGTCGAGCTCCAGCAGCCCCATCCCGGTGTCCGGCACGTCCGCGACGCGCGCGGGACCGGCCCCGCTGAGCGGCCAGCCGCTCGCCCGCAGCAGCACGGGCGCGCCGGCGCCGGCGTCCGGCAGCCGCCGGGTGACGCGCACCTCCCACGGCCCGCGCACCACGGACGCGGTGCGCAGCACCGGCCCGTCGGTCACCCGGCCGGTCCGGCCCGAGCCGTGGTCGGGGCCGGCGTCGTCGCCGGCGTCCACCCAGTGCGTGCGCGCCGTGGAGACCGCGAACGCGGCGACGCCGTCGTCGCCGATCGCGCCGGCCTCGAACCCGGACCGGTTGGTCGTGCGCCCGGCGGCGTCCACCGCGCCGATCGCGTTGTCGACGGGCGAGGTCACCGTCGCGCCGGTGAGCGGGGGGAGCGTCGCCGAGGAGTAGCCGAGGCGCGCGTACAGCGGCGAGTCCGCCGTTGCCTCGCCCGGCAGCCCGTGGTCGGTGCCGTGGTTGACCAGCCGGACGACGCCGTCGGCGACCGTGCCGCTCACGATCCAGCCCGCGGGCCGGATCAGCCGGCGCACATCGCCGCGCTCGACCGGAAGCGGCTCCTCCGCTGCCGTCCACACCTCGTGATCGGCGGGCAGAGCGAGGCCGAGGAAGCCCTTCGACGCCCAGTACGGCGACCCGGAGCCGGAGTAGGACTGCGCCATCGCCGGCCACTCGCCGAACAGCCCGACCGACAGCAGGCCGCGCTGGTCCACCGCGCCCCGATCGAGGAACGCCTTCAGCATCCCGGAGGCGCCGCGGCGGAGCACCCCGGCGGGCAGGTCGGTCGCGCCGGTGATCGCGCCCATCCAGAGCGGGGCCGCCGCCGCGAACCGGTAGATCAGGCTGCGGCCCTGCAGCACCGGCAGGCCGTCCGCGCCGATCAACGCGACGTGGTCGTCCAGGAAGCGCTCCAGCCGACCGCGGAACACCGGCTCCAGCGCGGAGGCGCCGAACCGGTCGGCGCCGTCGGACGCGGTCCACAGCAGTGGGTAGAGCTGCATCGCCCAGCCGCAGTAGTAGTCGAACGCCCGCAGCGGGCCGTCGGAGTACCAGCCGTCGGTGCGGAAGTATGACTCGAGCGTCGCGAGGTCCGCGGCGATCCGGCCGGGATCGTGCGGGCCGCCGACCGACGCCAGGAACGTCTCCACCGTGATCCGGAACCACAGCCAGTTGTTGTCCGGGTACCAGCCGCCCGGCGCGTCGGCGAGCCACGCGACGATGTCGCCCTGCGCCTTCGCCGAGAGCGTGTCCCACAGCCACGGCCGGGTCAGCTGCAGGCCGAGGGCGATGGATGCGGCCTCCACCTTCGCCTGCCCGACCGCGCTCGGCAGCGGCCAGCGCTCCGGGTTCGCCGGGTCGCAGCCGGCGGCGAGGCCGTCCCGGTACCACTCGGTGAAGCCGTGGGGGTCGGCGCCGCGCTCGCCGCGGGTGCGGAAGGCGTAGAGCAGGAACGAGCGCGCGAAGCCCTCCAGCCCGTCGCTGTCGGAGCCGTGCGAGCTGGTGATGCCGGGCAGCAGCACGCGGCTGCGGGTCGGCGAGAAGCAGGGCCGGAGCGAGCGCAGCAGGTGGTCGGCCACCGCCGCCCAGTGCTCGCGCGTCCAGCCGGTGTACGGGGACAGCGTCCTGTCCTCCGGCGGGAGGTCGAGCGCGGCGATGGCGGTCGGGGCGGGGTCGGACGGTGTCATGCGGTCTGGTCTCCTTCGACGGCGGTTCCAGCGGTTCCGGCGGCATCGATCGACGCCGGCAGCGTCGACTGCCGCACGTGCAGTTCGGGACTGAGCGTCACGCGGTAGGCGGGCCTGCTGCTGCCCGCCTCCAGCCGGGCGATCAGCAGGCTGACCGCCTCGCGGCCGACGAACTCCTTGGGCGGGCGCACTGCGGTGATCGCCGGGTCGCCGAACCGGGCCACGTCGTCGTCGTACGCCACGATCGCCAGGTCGTGCGGCACCCGCACGCCGCGGTCGAGCGCGTGCTGCTCCAGTGCGATCGCCTGCGGGTCCGGCAGCACGATGACCGCCGTCGTCCCCGTGCTCTTCAGCAGCGCGAGCGCGTCGTCCATCGCCTCCTCCCTGCCTGGGGCGTCGAAGCGGATGCCGTGCAGCATCGCGACGTCGGTGGGCAGCCCGAGCGAGTCGAGGGCGGAGCTCCAGCCCCGCCGCACGTACCGCCCGGTGGGGTTCTCGCTCTCGATGAACAGGCCGATGCGGGTGTGCCCGACCTCGTGCAGGTGGTGAACGGCGAGCGCGGCGCCCGCGGTGTGGTCGGAGGCGACCGAGTCCAGCCGCCTGGCCGCCGCGGCCGTGCGCACGCGGCGCTCGGCGAGGACGACCGGCACCGGCAGGGAGTCGAGCCAGCGCAGCGTCTCGATCGCGTCGTCGCCGAGCGTGTCGGGGGCGACGATCAGGCCGTGCAGCCCCGGGGTCTTCAGCAGCGCCTCCACCTGGCGGCGGTTGTCGCGGGAGTCGTATGTGGAGGCGCGCAGCAGCAGGGACGCGCGCAGCTGCGCGGCCTGCGCGCGGGCGCCGTGCACGATCGGCGGCCAGTAGTAGTCGAGCGAGGGCACCACCATGCCGATCGTGTACTTGGCGGGGAGCGGCGCCGCTGTGGACCGCATCCCGGTGTCCAGCGAGCTGCGCAGCGTCGCGCCGCCGTGCACCCTGGTGACCAGGCCCTGCTGCGCGAGCGTGTTGATGTCGCGGCGGACGGTCAGCTCGCTGACGCCGAGCTGCGCGGCGAGCACGCTGACGCTCACCGCGCCGTGCTCGCGCAGCTCGTCCATGATCCGCTCCCTGCGCTGCACCGAGTACAGCGGCTCCCTGGCGCTCATCGCAGCTCCTCGACGGTCATCGTGATGCTCCCTTCCGCCTGGGGCAGGCGGTAGCGGAGGCGGGTCAGGCGCTCGCCCCACACGCCGGACAGTTCCGGGTCGTCCAGCCGCCACTCCTCGAGCGAGGGGATGATCCCTTCGGCCGCGATGGCGATGCCGGCGCCATCGGCGGTCACGAGCACGCGGTCGCCGTCGACGCGGACCTCGCCGGCGGCGACGACGTGCAGGACGGCGGCCGGCACGTCCGCTTCCGGTCGCAGCCGCCAGGAGTCGGTGACCTCGATCCGCCCGGCGTCGAACCGGAAGGCGCGCGTCCACTCCTCGCCGGCCGCCAGCGGGTACGCGCCCGTCAGATCCAGCGCGAACGCGTCCCCGTCGGCCTCGGCCGCCCCCGGTTCGCCCGCGGGAGCCGTGAGCACCCGGGCGGAGAAGGCCGGCCCCTCGCCCTGCTCGAGCCCGCGCGGGGCGGGCGCGTTGTGCCAGCCGCTCTGCATCGCCCGGATGCCGTAGCGCTCGGGGCTGAACGTCTGGCGCGTGTAGGTCGGCTTGCCGACGTCCACGAGCAGCGGCCGGCCGCCCGCGGCGACGATGAACGAGCCGAGGTCCTTGTGGTTGTGGTTCTCGTCGTTGCTGCCGCCCTTCGCCGCCAGGGTCAGCCCGGACGCGTCTCCCACGTGCCCGCGGCGGACCAGCAGCTGCACCGACGGCAGCCACACCGAGCGGGGGAGCGGCGGGGCGGCAGGGACGGCGTCCCGCCACTCCGGGTCGGCGACGGCCCGCACGAAGCGCGGCAGGCCGCCCTTCACGGGTGCGACCGGTGTTCCCGGTCGTCTGCCCCCGCTCGCCCAGTCGGCCACCCGCGCGTCGCCCGTCCGCCGCCCCCAGCGGAACGGCAGCTGCCACGGCTCGCCGCCCCGGCTGCGCGCCCAGCCGTCGGCGACGTTCACGTACCAGTCGTCGCCGAGCTGCATCCGCATCGGGAACCGCAGCACCTCCGCGATGAGCGGCAGGGAGGCCGCATCGAGCGCGCCGTCGGTCAGCTGGGACACCAGGGCCAGCAGCTCCAGCATCCGCCCCGCGCCGTTCCACCAGTAGGCGACGCCCTCGTCGATCGCGCCGTCCGCCGGCAGCGTCGCCACGTAGCGGTCCAGGCTGTCGAGCGCGCGCGCGGTCAGCCGCGCCACCCGCTCCGGGTCCTCGAGCAGCAGCACCGCCGCGAGCAGCACGTTGCCCAGGATCCACGGGTTCCAGTTGTTGACCTCGCGCCAGTAGCCGAGCCACCAGAAGTCGTCCCGCGTCTCGAACGGGGCGAACACGCGCAGCTCGGCCTCGTGCCGGAGGCGCTCGCGGACGCCGGGCCAGCTGCGCTCCCACTCCTCGCCGAGCACCCGGTCGGCCACCGCGAGCTGCGCCACGATCTCGCCCGCCCACAGGTCGACGTACGGGGAGGCGGCGTCCGGGACGACGAAGCCGCGGCGCGCGTGCGCGTCGTCGTGCGCCGAGAGGGACCAGGTGCTCTGCTCGCAGAGGACGATCGCGCCGTCCGCCGCCTCGTCGACCCAGCGCGCCTCGCGTGTGACGGCCGCGAGCAGCACCGCCCTGGTGAGCCGCTCCTGGCGGGCGTAGACGGCGGCCTCGTAGTGCTCGCGGTCGCCGTCGCGCGCATACCGGGCGAACAGCGAGGCGGTCACGTCGGGCCAGGGCCGCCCGAGCCCGGCCTCGGCGTCGATGCGCAGCTGTTCGATCGTGAACGGATCGACCGCGTCCCAGACCTCCCGGTCTCCGGAGGAAGGGATGCCGCTGCGGCGGCGCAGCCCGTCCGCACCCGCCGCGCGGAAGGCGCTGCGGAGCGCCGGCTCGCGCATCCCGTCCCCCCAGTGCCGGAACAGCGGCCCGTCGAACGCGGTCGCGACCGGCTCGGCGCCGGCCGGAGGGGCGGTGTGCGCGCTCACGCGGGAGAACGCGTCCTCGGGGGCGTCCGGGCTGGTCTCGGTCTGCGAGCGGTTCGGCACCGATGCCTCCTCGAGTAGCGTTTTGTGTCTGTATCTGTTCGATTGTGAACGATTAGTTTGTTTGTGACGCGTCTGAGTATGTACTGAGTCTCGCGACGGCGCAACGACCCGCGGAGCGCCGCGCGAGGGAAAGGCTGGACTCGGCGGCGATGACCGACAAGAACACCCCAGAAGCGCTCGTGGTGATGGCGCGCGACGTGTATCCGCGTCAGTTCGACGCCACCCGGCTGGCGCGGCTGCGCCGGCTGGCGCACGTGCCGGACCCCGTGTTCACCGACGACCTCGACGACCCGTCGCTCGCCGCCCGGCTGGCCACCGTCGAGGTGCTGCTGACCGGCTGGGGAGCCCCGCCCCTGGACGCCGAGCGCCTCGACCGGATGCCGCGGCTGCGCGCGATGCTGCACTGCGCGGGGAGCGTCCGTTCCCAGGTGACGCCGGAGTTCTGGGAGCGCGGCATCCGGGCGACCTCGGTCGCCGAGGCGAACGCCGTGCCGGTGGCCGAGTTCACCCTCGCCGCCATCATCTTCGCCGGCAAGAAGGCGCCGTTCATCGCGGCCGACCCCGAGGTGCGCCGCGACCACGGGCTGCAGATCAGCCGCTTCGGCGAGCTCTCCAACCTGGAGCGGACCATCGGCGTCGTCGGCTTCAGCCGCGTGGGGCGACGCGTCGTCGACCTCGTCCAGCAGCTGGAGGGCGTCACCTGCCTGGTCTCCGACCCGTACGCCGACCCGGTGGAGATCGTCGCGGCCGGCGGCATCCCCGCCACCCTCGACGAGCTGCTGCCGCGCGTGGACGTGCTCTCGCTGCACGCACCGGCCCTGCCGTCGACGCGGCACATGATCGGGGCTCCGCAGCTGGCGGCCCTGCGCACGCACGCCACGCTCATCAACACCGCGCGCGGCAGCCTGGTGGACACCGCCGCCCTCGAACGCGAGTGCGCGTCCGGACGCCTGAACGCCATCCTGGACGTCACCGACCCCGAGCCGCTGCCGGCGGACTCCCTGCTCTACCGCCTCCCCAACGTCTTCGTCACCCCGCACCTGGCCGGCTCGCTCGGCTCCGAGCTGCACCGGATGACGGACGCCGCGCTCGACGAGCTCGAACGCTACGTCGCCGGCCAGCCGCTGCTCGACGAGATCACCAGCGAGGGCCTGCGCCTGAGCGCCTGACCCGGACATCAGCCCACCCCTTCACCGATAAACAAAGGAGTTCATCCGACATGAAACGCTCACTGATCGCGGCAGGCGCAACGGCGGCCGCGCTCGCGCTCGCCCTCGCCGGCTGCGCGGGCACCGGCTCCGGCGGCTCCGGAGGCAGCGGAGGGAAGACCACCCTGCGCGTCGCCGTCTGGAACCTGCAGCAGACCCCGGAGTTCGGCGCGCTGTTCAGTGCGTTCGAGAAGGCGAACCCGTCCATCACCATCCAGCCCGTCGACATCCTGGCCGCCAACTACGAGGACAAGATCACGACGATGCTGGCCGGCGGCGACAGCACCGACATCATCACCGTGAAGAACCTGACCGACTATGCCGGTTACGCGCAGAAGAAGCAGCTCGTGGACGTCGCGGATGTCGTCAAGGGCCTGCCCACCGCCGACATCCCCGCCACGGACAGCTACAAGACGGACGGCGCCTACTACGCGGTTCCGTACCGCCAGGACTTCTCCGTCCTCTACTACAACAAGAAGATGTTCGCCGACGCGGGCGTCGCCGACCCGGAGAACCTCACCTGGGAGCAGTTCGCCGAGGACGCGAAGAAGCTGACGAAGGGCAGCGGCGCCGACAAGGTCTACGGCGCGTACATCCACACCTGGAACTCCCTGGTGCAGGGCTATGCCGCCGCCCAGCAGGGCAAGAGCTACGACGACCCCGACTACTCGTGGATGACCGACCAGTACAACCTGACGCTCGGCATGCAGAAGGCCGGCTCGATCATGGACTGGGCCACCGCGAACAGCCAGCAGGTGCAGTACAAGGACATGTTCGAGAAGGGCAAGGCGGCGATGGTGCCGATGGGCACCTGGCTGATCGCTCCGCTGCTCGCCGACGAGAAGGCTGGCGCGACCGACGTCGACTGGGGCATCGCGCCCGTCCCGCAGCTGGAGTCCGGCACGAAGATCACCACGATGGGCGGCCCGACCGGGTTCGGCGTCAACAAGAACTCGAAGAACCAGGACGCGGCGAAGAAGTTCCTCGCGTTCGCCGCCGGCCCGGACGGCGCCAAGGCCGTCGCCGGCGTCGGCATCGTCCCCGCCTACCACAG
The DNA here is from genome assembly GCF_051955155.1 of Leifsonia sp. Classification (NCBI taxonomy): domain Bacteria; kingdom Bacillati; phylum Actinomycetota; class Actinomycetes; order Micrococcales; family Microbacteriaceae; genus Leifsonia; species Leifsonia sp. The sequence continues at coordinate 3,616 of NZ_JBQCGZ010000025.1, read as the reverse complement.
CGACGAGATCACCAAGCAGTACTTCGGCCTCGACGGGATGCCCTCCGACGCGCTCTCCAAGAAGACGTTCACGCCGGACACCATCCTGCCGGACGGCCCCACCGGCCCGAACGCCGCGGCGATCGGGACCGTGCTCAACCAGGAGCACCAGCTGATCATGACCGGCAGCAAGTCGGTCGCCGACGCCACCGCGGAGATGGCGTCCCGGGTGAAGTCCGACGTTCTTCACCAGTAGCATCCGCACGGTGCGGTGGGGCCGGCTCCCCGGTCCCGCCGCGCCGTCCCTCGACGGAGAGAACGGAGTCGCGCCGCCGCGGGCGGAGCCGAGATCATGACCACCATCACCGAACGACCGAAAACGGCCGAGGCGACGCCGCCCCGGCGCAGCCCGCGGTCCCTCAGGCGCAGGAGCACCCTGATCGGCTGGAGCTTCATCCTGCCGAACTTCCTCGGCTTCGCGCTGTTCACCCTGGTCCCCGTGATCGCCGCCTTCGTGCTGGCGTTCATGAACTGGGATGCGTACAACCCGCCGACCTGGGCCGGGCTCGCCAACTTCGCCCGGCTGTTCCGCGACGACGACTTCCGCGTCGCGCTCAGCAACACCGTCCTGTATGCGATCGGCCACGTGCCGCTCACCCTGGCGTTCTCGCTGGGGCTCGCGCTGCTGCTGAACCAGAAGCTGCGCGGCATCGCGTTCTTCCGCGTCGCGATCTTCTTCCCGTACATCACCTCGCTGGTCGCCATCGCGATCGTCTGGAACATGCTGTTCGACCCGACCAGCGGGCCGATCAATCAGTTCCTGCACGCCATCGGCGTCGCGAACCCGCCCGGCTGGACCGCGAGCACCACCTGGGCGCTCCCCGCCGTGATCATCACGAGCGTCTGGCGCGACATGGGCTACTACATGGTGCTCTTCCTCGCCGGGCTCCAGGCGATCCCGCGCGAGTACTACGAGGCGGCGCAGATGGACGGGGCCGGCCACTGGCGTTCGTTCTGGAACGTGACCCTGCCCTCGCTGCGCCCGACGACGTTCCTGGTGCTCGTGCTGCTCAGCGTCTCCAGCTTCAAGGTGTTCGACCTGATCTTCGTGATGACGCAGGGCGGTCCCGGCCGGGCGACGCTCGTGCTCTCCCAGCTCATCTACCAGGACGGCATCATCAACGGCGAGTTCGGCTACTCGTCCGCGATCTCGCTCGTCCTGTTCCTGATCGTCCTGCTCGTGACGGTCTTCCAGTTCCGCATCCAGCAGAGACGGGAGCGCTGATGTCGACTCTCACCACCGACCTCGCCCAGGAGCTCGAGACCGGCCCGCTGCGGCCGGACGCGCCGCGCCGCACCGGCGGCCGTCGCCCGCGTGTGCGCACCCGGCTCGGCCGCGCGGCGATGTACCTGCTGCTCGTCGTGCTGCTGGTGATCGTGCTGCTGCCGTTCCTGTGGATGCTGTCCTCGTCGCTCAAGCACGACAACGAGGTGCTGACCGTCCCGGTGCAGTGGATCCCGAAGGAGTTCGTCTTCAGCAACTACGCGAACATCTGGACGGCCGTCCCGATGGGCGGCTACCTGGCGAACTCCGCCCTGCTCGCGGTCGTCATCACCGCGCTGCAGGTCATCACGGGCAGCTTCGCCGCGTACGGCTTCTCCAAGGTGCGCTTCCCCGGCAGGGATGCGCTGTTCCTCGCCTACATCGCCACGATCGCCGTGCCGTGGCAGGCGTACATGATCCCGCAGTACATCATGATGCAGAAGGCGGGGCTCACGAACACGTTCACCGCCCTGATCCTGCTGCAGGCGTTCAGCGCGTTCGGCGTCTTCCTGATGCGCCAGTACTACATGACCATCCCGGACGAGCTCAACGAGGCCGCCCGCATCGACGGCCTGAGCGACTACGGCATCTGGGCGCGCATCATCCTGCCGCTGTCGAAGCCCGCGCTCGCCTCGCTGGCGCTGCTCACCTTCGTGAACACCTGGAACGACTACATGGGGCCGTTCATCTACTTGTCGAGCAACGAGCTGTGGACGGTGCAGATCGGCCTGCGCTCGTTCATCGGCCAGTACTCTGCGCAGTACGCCATGATCATGACCGGGTCGGTGATCTCGATCATCCCGATCCTGGTGATCTTCCTGGCCGGCCAGCGCTACTTCATCGCCGGCATCGCGACGAGCGGGATGAAGGGATGAGCGGGACGACGACACGGGCGCCGCGCGGGCTGTTCCGGCTGCGGCACGAGACGCTGGACACGATCTTCGGCTACGCCTACGCGATCCTCATGGTGGACGTGCTGCTGGTGCTCGCGAACCTGCCGCTCGCGGTGATGCTGCTCGTCGCGCGCGACCTGCTGCAGGCGTGGCCGCTGCTCCTGGTGCTCTCGCTGACCGTCGCCCCGTCGCTGGCCGGCGCCTTCGAGGTGTACCGGAGCATGGGGGAGGGGCAGCCGCGCCCGTTCGCCGCGTTCTGGCACGGCTACCGCCGCCGCGGCGGCGCTGCCGCGCTCGCGGGCCTGGCGGCCGTGCTCGTCGTCGGCTTCGTACTCTACGACGGCGCGATCGTCGGCGGCACCGTCTGGGCCGTGCTGCTCGGCCCGACGCTGCTGGTGGTCGCCCTGCTCGCCGTGGTGACGGCCGTCACGACGATCGCCGGCCTCACGGTGTTCGCGTCGGCGTCGCTGCGGGCGACCGCGAAGGCGGCGCTGTACCTCTCCGTGCGCCGCTGGTACAGCAGCGTGCTCGCGCTGGTCCTGCTCGGCCTGATCGTCGTGGCGCTGCTGATGCAGCCCGTGCTCGGCGCGCTCGCGCCGGGGCTGCTGCTCTACCCCGTGTTCGCGAACGCGCACTACGCCTTCCGGCGGGTGCTGGAACGGGAGGCCTGATGCGCGCGCTGATCCTGAGCGGCGCCGGCCGCTACGCCGACCCGTGGCATCCCTTCGCGGAGACGTCGGACCGCCTGGCAGCGATCCTCCGCGCCGAGGGCCTGGACGTGGAGGTCTCCGGCGATGTCGACGAGCGGATGGCCGCCCTCGCGAACCCGGACGGCGCCCCCGACCTGCTGGTCGTGAACATCGGCGACCCCGCGCGCGCCGGCGACGTCGCCCCCGAGGCGGAGGCGCGCGGTCGCGAGGGCCTGCTCGCCCACCTCGGCCGCGGCGCCCCGCTGCTCGCCTCGCACGTGTCGGCGACCTCGCTGCGCGGCATCCCGGAGTGGGAGCAGATCCTCGGCGCGATCTGGGTGCGCGGAACCAGCTTCCATCCCGACTACGGCCGCGCCCGCATCCGCGTCCATCCCGACCGCCACTCCATCGTGTCCGGCCTCGCCGACTTCGAGGTCGACGACGAGCGCTACACCGACCTCCGCGTCGCCCCCGGCGTGCTGCCCCTCGCCTCCCACGAGCACGCCGGCCGCGAGCACCCCCTGATCTGGACCCGCCGCTACGGCCCCGCCCGCATCGTCTACGACGCCCTCGGCCACGACGCCGCCTCCTACGACTCCGCCACCCACCGCGAGATCCTCGCCCGCGCCGTCCGCTGGCTCCTCACCTGACCCCCAGCCGCCGCCGCCACGCAAAAACGCGCGGTTCCCCCCGCATATCGCCGGGTTTTCTGTGGTCGGGGGCGGGTGTCC